>DJXC01000207.1:5667-16015 GCA_002449575.1 Ruminococcus sp. UBA7014 | reverse complement strand
AATATTGCTGCTTCTACTGTCATACAAAACCTTGCTGACTTTAAAATCAATTCCGATTATCTTCTTGGTATCGCTCCGCCGGAAACTTCGGGAGGTGCAGTGACGTTCTGATGCTGATTCAATTACTTACTGTCGGCAAACAAAAAGAACCTCATCTTGTTCAGGCGCAGGATGTCTATCTCAAAAGACTTGCACCTTTCTGCAAGTTCGATTTTATTCAGCTTCCTGCTGTCCGTCTTCCTGATAATCCTTCGGAGAAAGACATTCAAAAGGCTCTTGCTCAGGAAGCCGGATTTATCACAAAACACCTCAAAGGTGTGTTCATTCCTCTTTGTATTGAAGGCAAACAGCTTGACAGTGTTTCTTTTTCCCGTCTTCTTACTGAACAAATCCCTATGCAGAACAGCTCCGTTTCTTTTGTTATCGGCAGTTCTTTCGGACTTGACCAGAATCTGAAAAATTCTGCGTCCTTCAAACTCTCTATGTCTGCAATGACATTTCCTCATGCCTTAGCCTCTGTCATGCTTATGGAACAAATCTACAGGGCGTTCCAGATTTCCCGGCATACAGGCTATCATAAATAATCTTACTTTAAGGATGTGTGTGTTTATGAAAAAAGCAATGACCCTTTCTTATGAAGTCGGTGATAATCTCTATCTCAATATCACCAATCAATGTTCCTGCAACTGCTCATTCTGCATCCGCAAGAATGATGACGGGGCTTACGGCTCTGACCCTCTGTGGCTTGAACATGAGCCTTCACTTCAGGAATTCCAAAATGACCTTAGTCAGCGTGATTTCTCCAAATATCGGGAAATTGTCTTCTGCGGCTATGGTGAACCTACTATGCGCCTTGACTTTGTCTGTGAACTCGCACAGTGGCTTAAATCTGTTCACCCTGATATTTGTCTCCGCCTTAATACTAACGGTCTTGCTGATATTTATTCCCCTTCTCAAAACGGTAAAGCCGGACAGCTGATTTCCAACTGTTTCCAGAAAGTTTCCGTCAGTCTCAATGCTGGTGATTCTGATACTTATCTCCGTGTTACCAATCCGAAACATAAACCTGATAACGCTTACCGCACTATGCTTACATTCGCTCTTACCTGTAAAGCCAACGGTCTGGATGTCTCTTTCACTGTGGTTGATGTGATTTCTCCTGACGAAATCCGCCTTGCGCAACAGGTCGCTGATGATTTGCAAATCCCTCTCCATATCAGAAATTATATCTCCTGAATCTGTGGTAATAATCACTGAAAATCAGCACTCTGCTTTGTGCAGAATGCTGATTTTCTTCTTTTTTTCAAAAACTTCTCAAAAAATGTACATTCCTGTACATTTTTTTCCATTTTTTCGCTGTTAGTGAAAGGAGGTCTGCTTTTATGAGTAAAAAATCTGAAACGCAGCTTGTTATCGACGGACTGAAAAAACTTGCATTCGGCAAAGTCAATGATGCTGTGACACTTGTTTTCGCTGAAGATATTCCCCCACCGGAACTGCTTGCTAAAATGCAACTGTTCAATATCTCCTCTGTGAAACGTGTCAAAGGCGGCGGTGTGGAAGTTCAGTTCTTTGACAGACAAAAGGCTCTCGAAAAACTCTATGAATATGCCCTCTCTAATCAGAACGGCAAAACTTCTGAAAGCCTTCTGAAAGCTCTCGCTCATTCCAGTCAGGCAGATGATGACTATGTTCTTTGATTCTTTCTCTCAAAAACAAAGACTTGCCCTCCAGTGGTGGGCTCTTCCCGATTACCGCCATTATGATGCTATCATCTGTGACGGTGCTGTCAGAAGCGGCAAAACTCTCTGTATGTCCCTCAGCTTTGTCTGCTGGGCTATGGCTAATTTCCAGAATACTGCTTTTGCACTATGCGGCAAAACTATCACTTCTGTTGAAAGAAATCTCCTCCGCCCTCTTTCCCTCATCCTTGAAGATGCGGGCTTTCATCTTAAACAGTCTCTCAGCAAACATTACCTTGATATTACTGCTGTCGGCAGAACTAACCGCTTTTATCTATTCGGCGGCAAAGATGAAAGCTCTGCTTCTATGATTCAGGGGATGACCCTCGGCGGTGTTCTCTTTGATGAAGTTGTCCTTATGCCTCGCTCTTTTGTTGAACAGGCTCTTGCAAGGTGTTCTCTCAGACATGCGAAACTCTGGTTTAACTGTAATCCTGAAAATCCTTATCACTGGTTCTATCAGGAATGGATTCTCAAAAAGGAACAGAAACACGTCCTCTATCTCCATTTCACTATGGATGATAATCCTTCTCTTTCCGATTCTGTCAAAGAACGATACCGCCGCACTTATGCCGGTGTCTTTTATGACAGATTTATCCTCGGAAAATGGACTGTTTCTGAAGGCATTGTCTACCCTATGTTTCACCCCTCCACACATGTCGTCAATTCCCTTCCAAATTCTTTCTCTCGTTATGTCATCTCTTGTGATTACGGCACTGTCAATCCTACTTCTATGGGGCTGTGGGGCGAATCTGATGGTATCTGGTACAGAATGAAAGAATATTACTACGATTCCCGCCGTGAAGGTTCTCAGAAAACTGATGAAGAACATTATACTGCTCTCGAACTCCTTGCCGGTTCGCACAATATTGAATCTGTTATTGTTGACCCTTCCGCTGCCAGTTTTATTGCCTGTATCCGTTCCCATAAAAAATTTAAAGTCCTTAAAGCGCAAAATGATGTCATGTCTGGTATTCAGCATGTCAGTCAGTCCCTAATACAGCAAAATATTAAATTTCATTCTTCCTGTTCTGATATTCTCAGAGAATTTACGCAATACTGCTGGGATTCCGGCTCTGGCAAAGATGCTCCCAAAAAAGAATTTGACCATGCTATGGACGATATGCGCTATTTTGTCAGTACTGTTCTTTTTGGCAGACAAGATACGTTCTTTGTTTCTTCCATCAAAAGATAATCTCTCAGAAAGGAGTGATTCTTTGTGAACTTCCGCAAAAAACAAACTCTCCCTGCTCTCCCTGCCGTTCAGACCGCCGGTGCAAGAACTATCTACGATTTTCCTGTTCAGTTCTACACTTATGAACTCTTTGACAAAGTCCGCCGGACTGTTCCCATTATTGATGCCGCTGTTTCTAAAATCATCCGCTTAATCGGTTCGTTTCAGATTCAGTGCAGTGACCGCAAACAGCAAGAGCCTCTTGAACAGTTCTTTAAAAACGTTCCTGTTGGTCTTACCGGACAGTCAGTCTATTCTTTTCTCGACACCTATCTCGACAGCCTGCTTGTCTATGGCAATGCTGTCGGTGAAATTGTCCTTGATAAAAAAAATTCCTATATTGCTGGTCTGTGGAATGGCAATATTGCAGATATTTCCGTCAAACCCGGTATTTCTCCTATGGAAAGACAATTCTTTCTCCGCACTGCTGACGGTGAATCTCTTCTCCCTTATCCTGACAGAATTTTGTTTTCTGCTCTGAAACCACCCAGCGGCGGTATCTATGGTATTTCCATTCTTCAAGGTCTTCCGGCTCTTGCTGATATTCTCATTGGTATCTATCAGTGTATTGGTCAGAACTTCGACAGAGCCGGAAATATCCGTTATGCTGTCACGTATCGTCCCTCCGGAGATGCTGCTGACCTCGCTTTTGCACAGGAACGAGCCCAGAAAATCGCTGACGAATGGTCTGCTGGCATGACAGCCGCTAAATCCGGCGAAATCCGGGACTTTGTTTCTGTTGGTGATGTCGATATTAAAGTCATCGGCGCAGAAGGTGAAATGCCTTCTACAGAAATTCCCGTCCGTCAGCTCCTTGAACAAATGCTCTCTAAACTCTCCGTTCCGCCCTTCCTCCTTGGGCTTAACTGGTCCTCTACGGAACGAATGTCCAAACAACAAGCTGACATTCTTACTTCTGAACTTGAATATTACCGCCGTCTTCTTGAACCTGTGATTTCTAAAATCGCTGAAACCTTTCTCCGCCTTAACGGTTCTTTCTCCAATATCTCTATTCAATGGGATAATATCAATCTTCAGGATGAAACCGAACTTGCTCAGGCGGCTCTCTACAGAGCGCAGACTCACGAAATCGAAGCCAGTCTTAATTAATTTTGGAGGTATGTCCTTATGTATCAGTACGAATCTGTCAAACTTGAAAAAGGTCTTTATCATCTCACATCTAAAAGCTTCTTACAGGCTCTTGAAGATGCTGACCCTTCTGCTCAGTATGTCAATTCTCCTCTTTCTCATCTTGATGCCTATGAACGTCAGCTGAAACGCTTTGATATTCATGTCTCCGGTAAATTCTGCGATAAAGTGGAAAAATTCTTTACTACTACGGAAAGTGCTGTTCTTTTCCCTGAATTTATCCGCCGTGCTATTATGCAGGGGATTGAAGAATCTGTTCTTTCTGAAATTACTGCCGCAGTTTCTTTCTGCGATTCCAACCGTTATCTCGGCTGTGATTTAACTGATTCTGTTGCTTATAACCCCGTCAATGCAGCGGCGGCTCTCCCCACTTCTTCGATTCTTGAAAGTGCCTCTGTTGTCACTGTTGAAAAATACGGCAGAAATATTCAGGCTTCTTATGAGGCTGTCCGTCAGCAGAGACTTGATGTCTTTGCCCTGATGCTCCGCAGAGTCGGAAAAAGACTTGCTGACAGCATTCTCTCCAAAGCTGTTTCTGTTCTCAAAACTTCTGCAACACCTTCTAAAATTTCTCAGTCCGGGGCAACTCTTGCTTATGCTGACCTTGCTGCTCTCTATGGCAAATTTACCAGCTTCAGTATGAAAGCGATGCTTGCTTCTCCTGCTGTTATGGCGCATATCCTTGCAATGAATCAGATGCTCGAAACTTCTTCCGAAAATGTCGGCGAAATCCGTCTGCCCTTCGGCACGAAACTCATCAACTGTCCTGCAATTGATGATGATACTATCCTTGGTCTGGACACTGATTTCGCTCTCGAACAGGTGCAGAGCAGTGAAATTATCCTCGAAACCGATAAAATTATTGAAAGACAGCTTGACAGTATTACTGTTTCTGTGAATATTACCTTCCGTACTCTCATGACAGATGCTGTAAAAATGCTTGACTTGTCTTAATCTTTGGCAGAGAGTCTTTCTCTCTGCCCTGACCCTTATGAAAGGATGATTCTGTTTTATGTCAAATCTGGAAAAAATTAATCAGTTCACCCGCCGTGAACTCTCAGAAGAGGAACTCTATCTCTTTGATGTTATTCTCTGCAATAATGATATTGACAGAGACTGTGAATGCTTCTCGGAACACGCTCTTGAACAGATGCAGCCGCTCTTTATCGGCAAAACTGGTATTTTTGACCATAATCCCAAATCTGCCGGACAAACTGCAAGAATTTATGATACTGAACTTGTCAAATCCTCTGACAGCAAAACCAAAGACGGCAGACCTCTTATTTCTCTCAAGGGTCATGCTTATATGCTCCGCACCGATTCCAATGCTGATTTTATCCGTGAAATTGATGCCGGTATCAAAAAAGAAGTCAGTGTCGCCTGTTCTGCTGTCAAGCATACCTGCTCTGTCTGCGGTGCTGATAATTGTCAGCATGTTCCCGGCAGATATTACGGGCAACAGCTCTGCTTTACTATCCTTGATGACGTTCAGGATGCATATGAATGGAGTTTTGTGGCTGTTCCGGCACAACCTGCTGCCGGTGTTACCAAACATTTCGCTGTTTCCGGTTTCACTTCGCCGGATGTTTCTCTGCAAACTCTTCTCAGCGAACTTGAACAGCAGACCCGTGCAGAAGTTCTCGCACTTTGCCGGAATCAGTCCCAGCAACCTGTTTCTAAAGCTCTCTGCTTTGCTGCCGAAAAAATGAACCTCTTTGAACTTGTACAGTTTAAAAAATCTCTCCTTGAACAGGAACATTCTCTTGCTGATGCAGCTGTTCAGCTTGCTGATTTCAGACAAAGATAATTTTCAGGAGGATTTTTTGTTATGAATATGCAAATGATTTATTCTCTTTTCCGGCTGTTCTCCGGAGAAGAAGAAACTCAAAAATATATGCCTCTGCTTATGACTGCCATTCAGGAAGTGAAATCTTCCCTCCGGCAGGATACTGATGAGCAGGAAGTACGGCTCTGTTACCTTGCTGCTGCTGTTGCGAATCTCCGTTATACGCAGATGTTCGGCGCAAGAGAAAAGGCTCTTGCCACTTATGCCGGCACTGTTGCCAAACCTTCTGACGCTTCCCAGCAAATCCGCTTTGCGGAACAGCTTGTCAGCTCTTATAAGGCTCTGTGTGCCGATTTGCTTCAAGAAAAAAATTTCTTCTTTGCCAGTGTCAGGGGGTGAATCTGATGAATGAACTTCTCTCCCTTCTTCTCTCACTCCTGAAAAATCAGCTTCCACAATATTCTGAAATTTATCCTTCTTTTGATGCTGTTCCTGTTTCTTCCAAATCCTCAAAATTATTCACTGTCATTTCTCCGCACTCTTTCCGGTCTGGTCAGGCATTCCCGGACGGTTCTGTCAGGATAACTCCCTTTATTGCAGATTTCCGGATTTCTCTCCTTGCGCCGCTTACTACTCCAAACGAAAAATTACTTTCATTCTTCTATACTTTTCTTGTTCCGGCTCTGCTTTCAGCGAACTGTTTTCTTTCTGAAATGCAGTCTGATGCACCTAAAACAGATTTACAGCTGCAAAAGCTTGTTTATTCTGCAACATTCCGCATCAAGGGTCTTTATTTTCCAGATACAGAACAGGAGGTTTCCACATGAATTATCTTATCCAGAATCTGAAAAGTTTCCCTCTCACATTCGGAAATCTGACACTTTGCCTTTCTGGGTATCAGCTTTCTGAAACTTCTGCTCTCAGTGAATCCGGTGCAGCAGACGGGTCTTCCGTGCTTTCCGGCTACTGGAAAAAAGGCTGCCGCCTGAAACTCAAAGGCAGACTTTCTCCTTCTTATACTCCGGAAACTGTCATCTTTACGCTTGCGCAAAATATGCTTACGGAACAAACGCTCTCCCTTGGCTCGCTTTCTTTTTCTCATGCGCTGCTTTGCGGCTATTCTGTTACCGAACAACAAGATACGCCTGAACTTGTCCTCTTGTTTTATTGTCCGGAATCTCCTTCCATTCAGGAGGCGACTGTCTTATGAAACAAAATCTGCATTTGTATTTATTCCGGGGAAATGATGCTGTTATCAAAGTCCGCTGTCTTGCTTTTTCTCTTGAAAGAGAAATCTATACGCCTTTTGAATCCGTCACGGCTGAATTTCTTTCTGACGGCTCAGATTATGCTGATATTGACAGAATCGCTCTCTATCTTGACAATACCTGTATTTTTCTTGGTCTTGCCGATTCTGTTCAGCAGTTTCATAAACTGCATACTTCTTTTGTCAGAATCTCTTCCAGAAGTTTTCCTTCTCTCCTCACACAAAATGAACTTGAACCCGGTCTGCACAGTAATCTCACTATCAGTTCTCTGCTGACGGGCTTTTACCAATTCCCTTATCTCACTTATGAAAATCTTCCTGACAGCGGTTATATTTTCGTCAAAGCCGGCAATACTATGTGGGACGGTGTTGTCAGCTTCGGCTATAAAATTACCGGTCATTATCCTTATGCAGTGCAGAATCATATCTATCTTTCCAGACCACAAAATCAGCCGCATACAGATTTTTCTGCTTCTCAGATACTTGAATACGGCTCATGCACAGAAACGAACAGGCTTATCAGTCATTATCACATGGAAGGTTTTGACGGGACTCCAAACACTTATCAGCAGGAAAATCCTGCTGCGGCTGCCTTTCATATTGTCAGACACAAACAAATCCCATTTGACAGTTCTTTCCGGCATGACCCTCTGGATGCACTCACATTCCGTAATCTCTTTTCCTGCCGGGCTTCTGCTTCTTCTTATCTGCTCTATGACGGTTTCCAGAATGAACAGCTTGGACAAACTATTTCTTTCAGCAGCGTGATACAAAACGAAACCGTCTGCCGGGTACATTGTACATTCGGCAAAAACGGTTTCCGGACAAAATTATTCTGTTATCATGACGGTTTCTACAACCTGACAGCTTAACAATTCCAGCCGCTGTACGGCTGTTCTTATACAGCACTTTCAAACGGTTCTTTCTCTCCGGGTACAGCACGGTGAAAAGTTCCGCATGTGCCAGAACGTCTCTTTTCTTTACTCTGTGAAAAGAGACGTTTTTTTAATCTTCTGTCTGTTCCAGATATAAATCTTCTGCATCTCTCTGCACATTCTGGAGGGACAGCATATGCTTCTTGACAATAAAACTTTCTGATTCTGTATCCAGTTTTCTAATCATATCCGTTACCAGATTAAACAGGTGAAAATACATTGTCTTGTAGCCTTCTTGCAGTTCCGCCTTTGCTATAAGCTGTTTTAATTCCATTTCTTCGGCATCTACCTGCAATCTGTGCATAGAAACGACATATTTCTGCAATACTAAATTCCGGGTTTCGGCTGCTTCCTGTTCCATAGCCCGGACAACCTGATTGACACCCTCTGACAAAAGACGGTATAATTTCTGATAATCCAGCATATTTCGTCCTCCTTTTTCAAACTATTCTTATTATATCCGAATTTCAGATAAAAGTCAATATCTGTATATCAGATATTCTATAATATTATCTGAGGTGATATTGCATGATTTTTGAACGTATCCGTAACTTGCGTGAAGACAATGATATCAAGCAGAAACAGATTGCAGAATATCTTCACGTTTCTCAAAATACTTATTCTCAATATGAAAACGGCATTATTTCTCTAAGTGCTGAAAATGCAGTAAGACTTGCCAAGTTTTACCACACAAGCACTGACTATTTGCTTGGGCTGACTGACCAGAAATCTCCCTATCCCAAATCAGATGAAACAAAAGCGGCTGTTCTTTAACAGAACAGCCGCTGTCACTCTCTTTATCTAGGTTCGCAAATTAGCTTGATTGCAGTACGGTCTTCACCATCAATCTGGATACTGGTAAATGCCGGAATGCAAATTAAATCAATTCCAATAGGAGCAAGATATCCTCTTGCTACAGCAATAGATTTAATTGCCTGATTTGCTGCACCTGCACCAACTGCCTGAATCTCTACATTTTTATTTTCTCTGATGACTCCTGCGATTGCACCTGCAACTGAATTGGGAACAGAACGGGAAGATACTTTTAATACTTCCATAAAAAAACCTCCTGCATAGTATTAATGAAATTTTATTATAGGATTTTTAACCAATTGAAAACATGATTTTTTATCTCCAAATTTATTATACTACATTCTTTTCAAAATTGCAATAGTTTTTTTTATTTTTGTGAATTATCGCACAATCAGAGGTGTGATTTTCGTACATTTACCACATTTTTTCTCAAATTCTATTAACACACCGTTCAAATAACATGCTCCAGTTGCTTCCCGATACCTCACAGGTACATGCAGACGCATCCGCTCCAGTGCAATTTTCTTTTCTGTCCCTAGGACAGAATCTTCTACTCCTGTCATTCCGGCATCTGTGATATATCCTGTGTGATTTTCCAGAATACAGGCATCTGCTGTCTGTACATGCGTATGTGTTCCCATGACTGCCGTTACTCTTCCGGCTAAATAAAAACCCATTGCCCGCTTTTCAGAAGTGGCTTCGGCGTGAAAATCTACGAAAATATTCGGTGTTTCCAGGGTTTTCAGAATCTCATCCGCAGCAGCAAACGGATTTTCCAGACTTTCCAGAAACAGTACGCCTGCCAGATTGATGACTGCTATCTGACAGCTTCCCATGTCGCAGACCGTCACACCTTTTCCCGGGCAGGCTTCCCCGTAATTCGCCGGACGAATAATGCAGTCATTTTCATAAATATGCCAGTCTGTCCGCCGCTGAAAGGCGTGATTTCCTGTTGTAATAATATCCGCACCTGCCTGAAATATCTGGTCAGCCGAATATTTTGTAATGCCGTTTCCGTCAGCAGAATTTTCACCATTGACAATAACGACTTCTGCACCATATTCCCTTTTCAGCTCCGGCAGCCGCTTTTTTAAGAACTGGCAGCCAATATTTCCTACAACATCTCCAATAAACAGTAATTTCATGCAGTCACCCTTTTTTATTTCTTTTCTTCATTTGTGATTTTAGCAATTAATTCATCTACAGAATCTCTCTGTGCAGGAATTCCCTGTTCTTCCAGAATTTCTCCCAGTGTTGCGGGTTTTTGATGTACATGTACAGGGGTTGGTTTAGGTTCTGGGTGGAATTCCGGCACGGGTTCTGGCTTTGGTTCTGGGTGAAATTCCGGTATGGGTTCTGGCTTTGGTTCTGGGCGGAATTCCGGCACGGGTTCTGGCTTTGGTTCTGGGCGGAATTCCGGCA
>DJXC01000207.1:0-5555 GCA_002449575.1 Ruminococcus sp. UBA7014 | reverse complement strand
CTGGGCGGAATTCCGGCACGGGTTCAAGCCGCCGGATTGGTTTTGCTTTGTTCTTCTTCGAGACTGGTTTCTTTTCTGGTTCTTCGTCTTCGTCGTCATCTTCTTCATATTCATCTTCGCCGAACAGAGTACGGATAATAAATACTGGTATCTGTGCGAAAATACCTACTGTACAGCAAAGAATAAATATCACCGGAACGGCTGCCAGACCTGTCAGCAATAAACTTTCCTGCTGCGGAAAATATTCTGACAGCGAAGGCAGTACAAAATCTATGACTGTATCTCCTATGATTAAAGCCACGATTGCACCACCGGAAGCATTTGAGAAAAAGCGGTGCAGGGCAGTATCTCCTTTTTTACTGCTGTGAAACAGACTCAGGGTCAGCAGTGCAATGATTAATGACGGCAGACTTGCCATGCTGTCAAACTGCGGATAACATAATATCCCTCTGTCTGCACAGATATAAACTACTGCCGCAGTCTGCAATCCACATACTACCAGCAATAACAGAAAATATACTATCCGCTTTGTATTCTTCGCATACCGGCGCACAAACGCTCCGCCGATAAAACCTGCAAATGGTGCAAGCATTTTCAGCCATACCGGAAGTACATAATATCCGGATACTACCAGCATTGGCTGTAATGTACTCACTCCTGCTGTAACTGCCAGAAATGCAAGCCGTGCATTATAGGTCTTTAAACCGTGAAATGCGGCACTCAGAAACGGTGCAAACAATATCAGCATCATATACATTCCGGCAAAACGTGCTGTTTCTGTCGCTGTAAAATCACGCAAAATTGCAAAGACATCATCTTTTGTCAGATAATCTTCAAATATAATCCTCTGCATCAGGAGCGCAGCCAAGCTGCTGACTACATAAATATATAGCAGTCTGAATAACGGTCGTACTGAACGCCATGAAAGTCGCTTTGTACTCAATACATATCCCGTACACGCTGACAACAGCATCGCACCAGATAAACAAAACCATCGTACGGCTATTGGTACGGCACTATCATAGGTGACAGGCATCTCCATGAATCCTACAGATTTAAGATATTCCAGTCCTAACAGCATCATCACGCCAAAAACTGCCAGCAAATCCGCACAGAGATATTTTCCTTCTTTTTTTTCTGCCATTTTTTCCTCCTTGTATCCTTATCATCTTACCATAATTTCAGCTTTTCTGTAATACTCAGATGTCCGAACCGCTCACGGCGGTAATGCATCAGCAAAAGCTGTGTTTCATATTTCTCCATTTCATTTGCTGTTTTCAGCATGAAATCTATCTCACTTTCTGTGAAGTCATATTTTTCCAGAAGGGTTTCAAGTACTTTCATCTGCCGGCAGCGGATGAATTCTGTCAGAACTTCTCCTTTCCATTCCGGAAAGGCATTCAGACAAAACAGATATTTCACATGACTGCAAAAAAAGACATTCAACTGCTGACAAACATCCTCTTTTTCAAGATTTTCTGTCATGTCGGCTATTACAATTTTCGCCTGTTCACAGCAGAGTTCTTTCCAGTCTTTCTGATACAGTTCTGCTATGATTTCTGCAAGTCCGAACCGCAGCGCAAACAGCGGAAGCAGATATTCCCAGTTATAGGTATGCCATAATGACAGCCCGAATTTCTCCGGAAATTTACCAGTCTGCAAGACGGTTATTACATCATTGACTAAGCCTTCCGGCTTTACTTCCAAGGGATATTCTTCTGCTTCTGCCATCTCTTCTATATCCGGAATTTCTACAGAGTACATTTTCTGCTCTGTGTAGAAATGCAGTTTCATTCTTGTATCAGATGCAACTGCAATCTGCTGATGCGCATAGAAACTTAATTCCTGAATTCCGGCGGAAATTTCTGCTGTCTTTGCTGTTGGCGGCAAAATCAAATGTTTCAGCACTGAAGGGACAAATATCAGTTCTGTCAAATCTTTGTTATACACTGCACCGTTCCAGACTGTCACCCCTGATTCTGCTGATACTTCTATCTGCTCCAGATGATGGCAACCATTCAGCCAGTTCCGGTCAAATCTTGCTGTTCCCTGCATGACAAACCGTTTCAGACGTGTACAACCTGAGCAGAGATTCCGTCCGATTTTTTCCACAGATGCCGGAATTATCAGCTCTTTCAGGTAGTCACAACCTTCAAAGGCTCTGTCACCAATTTCCTTTACACTGTCTGGTATTGTCACACTGTCCAGTGTACGCATATCCAGATATGCTCCTGCTGCAATCTTCTCCGTCCCTTCCGGAATATGCAGAGTCATTCTGCTTCCTCCGGAAATTTTAAATTCCATGACAGCGAAAAATTGCTGTATCCTTGCTTGTCTGTCACATCTGCTATCACTTCCAGCCAGTCCGGCAGTATGACCGTTGTTTCGATTGCGGGCAGTTCTACTTCTACAGTTGCATATCTCTCACTGAATTCATAAATATCAATCTCTAATATCTGTTTTTCATACGGAATGCAGCAGCGTACTTTCTGTATGCTTTTCTGCTCTGGAGCGGCTTCTTTCAGCAATTCCAGATACTGCGATTCCGGAATTTTGTCTTCCAGCTCTATCCGTTCTCCAAATCCGATTTTTTTCTTGCGTGTATAAGTATATTCCCAGTTTCCTGCACTTCCACGCTTGCGGATTCTGCGTCCGAATCCTGTGCCATCTTCTTTTAAATATGTCTGTGTAATTTCTGTTGCCTGACACTCCGGAATTGCTTTCAGTTCTTCCAGTACCGGTTTCTTTATCAGATATTTCCGCTCAATTTCTTTTGGTAACTCTTTCATCTTACATAATCCCTTTTGTGTCTGTCTTGCTCTGGAATTTATCTCCATGCACTACAAATCTCCTGTGTGTTCCGTGTCCGATTTCTCCAATATCATCACGTGCGTTTACCTGAAATACAATCTCTCGTCCGTTTACTTCAATAATTTCGGCTTCGGCATAGACTGTCATTCCCATCGGCGTGGAAGAAGTATGCTCAATATGCAGTGATGTTCCGACTGTTGTTTCGTTCTCATCCAGAAAAGGCTTTACTGCTGCACAGGCTGCTTCTTCCATCAGTGCTGCCATTGACGGTGTTGCAAATACTTTCAGTGAACCGCTTCCCACTGCTATCGCCAGTTTATCCGTTGTCACTCTTGTATAAACTTCGGCTGTTTCGCCGACTAATATTTCTTTCATGCTTTTTTCTCCCTTTCTTACTCCAACAGCATTCCTGCGGATTTTGCCGCTTCAATTATCTCTTTTGCAAATTCGCCGATTCGTTCGCTTCCGGCATTTGTCACACCGAAATTCCGTGCTTCTACCTGTTTTGCATGTATCCCGTGTTTCTTCCATGAAATGCCGCCTTTTGTATAATTCAGCAGCATCGGATGAATTCTGTCCAGTGCATTCGCAAATTTTGACTCCGGTGTTTCCCGTGCCTCAAATTCTTCCCATAATCCACGATATTCCTGTTCCTGTTCTTCCGGCAATAAAGCAAATATCCGGGCTGCTGCTTTCTGTTCCCGTTCTGCTTTTGTCTCATTTCCGGCTTCATCATAACAGTAGGTATCTCCCGCATCTATCTCGACAACATCATGCATCAGCACCATTTTCATCACATGCAGAACGTCTACTTTTTCCCGTGCATGTTCTGCTAGAATACATGCCATGACTGCAAGATGAAAACTATGTTCGGCATCATTTTCCTGACGGTCTTCGTGCAGTACCAAAGTCTGCCGATAGATATTCTTTAATTTATCCAGTTCTAAAATAAAGGCTATCTGTTGTGAAAATCTGTCCATTCTTCCTCACCCCAGCAAATTCATCTGTTCTTTCTTTTCCAGAATCCGGCTGACACTTTCGTTAATCCGGTCTTCTGCTATCCAGCCGTTTTCTACTGCGACTTCTATTGCCTGTACGGATTCTGTCAGATTCACCGGCATCAGAATGATGTCTACTCCTGCCTGCACTGCCAGGACTGCTGCTTCTCCTGAACTATAACTTCCGGAAATTGTGTTCATCTGGAACGAATCTGTCACAATCAGCCCTGAAAAACCAAGCTCATTCCTCAGCCAGTCCGTACAAACTACATGTGACAGACAGGACGGCAGTCCGTCCCCTGCGCCAGTCACTATCTGATGACTCACCATGATAAAATCCGTCCCCGCCGCAATTCCCGACTGAAACGGTATAAATTCTGCATTTCTTAACTCGTCCAGACTTCTGTCTATGATAATCTTATCATCATAATGTGCATTTCCGTTTTCTGCACCAAGTCCCGGAAAATGTTTCAGGGTTGCTGATACTCCTGTACTTTGCAAACCGCTTACGACGCCGCTTACCATATTTCCAACCACTTCCGGGTCAGAACTGAATATCCGGTTTCCCAGTTCGTTGCCGCTGTTCAGGTTGACATCTGCTACTGGTGCAAAATCTACATTAAATCCAAACTGCTGAATATCACTGCCAAGTGTCTGCCCTACCCAATAGGCTTCATTCCAGTCGTTCCGGCTTCCGTATTCCTGCATTGGACTGAGCTGTGTTGTTCCCAGCTTCTTCGCACAGCGTGCTACCAGTCCGCCTTCTTCATCTACAGCAAGAAACATGCCAATTCCTGTATCATGTGCATAGGACTGTGTATTTGACAACATACCGGAAGTCTGATTCCGGCTGACAAGATTATTTCCGAAATAAATCATTCCGCCGACAGGCTGTTCATAGATACACTGCTGTGTTGTGCTTCCGGCGGCTGTTGCTGTTCCTACTCCGGTCAGCAGTTCCGGTGTTACAATAAACATCTGATAAATTTTCTGTTCCAGTGTCATCTGGCTCAGAATTTCCTGTGCATTGCCTGTCAAATGTACAAACGCCGGCTCGGTTTCTGTTTCTTCCGGTTCGGTCTGTACTGGTGCGGCGGTTTGAATTATCGGGTCTGTTGTCATTGTCGTTGTTGTTGTCTGCCGGGCGGCAGTCTGCCTTGATACAGCAGTTGTCCGCTTTGCGCCCGTGTCACCATGATTTACATAATAATACACGATTACTGTTTCTTCCGGATTGGCTTCATCTCGCACAATTTCTGTAGCAAGCAATTCTGTACCTGTCTGTATGGCTGATGTCACAGCTGTGCTTGTGGTTGTCTGTACTGCGACTGTTGTCTGTGTTGTTGTGACTGCTGTTGTTTCAGCTGCTGTTTCTGATACTGTACTTGTTACGGCTGTTTCTTTCACCGTTATCCGGCTTGTTTCTGTTCTGCTTTCTTCTTCCGGAGTAGTCGTTTCTTCTTCCATTGTCTGTGACGTTTCCGGAATTTCCATCTGCTCCTGTTCAATCCGCTTGCCGCATCCTGTACAGAGCAGCAGACAGAAAATTATCATCAGTTTCCGGATTTTCATCTTAATATGCCTTGCCCCAAAGTACCATGTGCTTTGCAGGTTTTCCGCAGCAGACACATACATCAGATATTTGTTTCTGCTCTAACGGAATGCATCTTGAACCTGCTCCGGTCTGGGCTTTTACTTCATCTTCACAGGCTTCTTCTCCACACCACATTGCTTCAATAAAGCCAT
>DJXC01000197.1 GCA_002449575.1 Ruminococcus sp. UBA7014 | reverse complement strand
GTTATCATAGTATTGAACATATTATTGATATATTTTATGCCGTCCCGGAAAACAACTTCTGCATTTTCAGGAATATCGCCTTTATAGCACAGGGCGACACTTCCAAGATAGACCACGCCGTCAGGCTGAGATTTGAGCCATGCAGTTTCGTTGAAAGCACCGAGGCTGATTTCTGTCAGGGTGTCCGGAACAGTAACAGATGCTAATGCAGAACAGTAAGAAAATGCAGAAGTCTGAATATTTTTCACGCTTTCCGGAATAGCAACATCAGTAAGCCCGGAACAGTAAGAAAAGGCATGTTTTCCAATTTCTGTCACACTATCTGAAAATATCACAGATTGCAGAACAGAACAGTTTGAAAATGCACTGGAGCTGATAACAGAAACACCGTCAGGAATAGTATAGGAAGTTTCCGTTTTTCCAGCAGGATAGCGTATCAAAGCAGTTTTATCCTGATTGAATAAAATACCATTTTCGGTTGAAAATGCAGGATTGGTATCAGAAACATGAATTTCTGTCAGATGAAAGCAGTTATAGAATGCATAATTCTTGACCGCACTTTTAGTATCAGAAGCGAACATTTTCTTTGCGCTGACAGTTGCTTCACAGAAAAAAGCACCATCTGCAATACTGGTAATAGAATCTGGAAGGGTAAGGGAAGTTAAGCCTTCACATTCTGCGAAAGCATTTTCAGCAATACTGGCAACAGGCAGACCGTCAATTTCAGCCGGGATGACAAGTTCACCAGAAATTTCGTTTGTATAACCGGAAATTTCGATATAATCAGCATATTTCCGGTAAGTCAGATTCTGATAAGTACCTTCTGTAAAGTCTGCTATTTCTTCGGCACTGACGGAAAGAGAAAGATTCTGTTCTGTTTGAACAAATGCCGGAATTCCCAGCAAAGCAAAAGCCATGACAAAAGCAATTATTTTTTTCATAAATCCTGTTTCCTCCTGATTATTTTTGTTCGAGCAGTGCGACACAGTGAGCAGAAATGCCCTCTTCCCGTCCGGTAAAGCCGAGCCTTTCTTCAGTAGTTGCTTTGACACTGACCTGAGAGATATCCGCATGACAGGTACGGGCGATATTTTCACGCATCTGTTCGATATAGGGAGCAAGTTTCGGTTTCTGAGCGATAACAATTGCATCCAGATTACCGAGCCGATAGCCTTGTTCTTCGATAAGTTTCACAACATGTGCAAGAAGTTTGAGACTGTCTGCGCCTTTATAGTTGGGGTCAGTATCGGGAAAATGTTTGCCAATATCGCCAAGGGCGAGCGCACCAAGAAGCGCATCTGAAACAGCATGAAGAAGAACATCCGCATCGGAATGTCCTAATAATCCAAGTGTATGGGGAATTTTGACACCGCCGATAATACAGTCACGATTTTCGGCTAATTTATGGACATCATAACCGTGTCCGATTCTGAAAGAATTCATGATAACAGCACCTCAGCAATCTCCCTGTCTTCGGGGGTAGTGATTTTGATATTGGTATAGTCGCCCTGTGTCATATAGATTTTACCGCCGACAGCTTCGACAAGCTGACAGTCATCAGTAAAATCAAGATGATGTTCAAGAGCGAAATCGACAGCTTCAAAGTAGAGTCGTTTCCGGAAAACCTGCGGAGTCTGTGTCATCCAGAGTGACGAGCGTGGGGGGGTATCTGTAATAAGACCATCATCCACAACTTTGATAGTATCCTTGACGGGAACACCGAGAGTCGCACCGCCAAAAGTTCTGGCATCCTGAATGACTTTAGAGATATGTTCTGTTTGGATAAGGGGGCGTGCGCCGTCATGAACAGCAATATAGCTGGAATTTTTAGAGACAAGTTTCAGCCCTTTCATAACACTTTGCTGACGGGTACTGCCGCCTTCTGTGAGATGGGATAATTTAGAGATATTCAGATTATCAGCGATTTCCTGAATGGGCTGAAAATTTTCAGGTTTTGTGACGATGATAATTTCTGCAATATCAGGGCAGTTCTGAAAAGCGGACATACACACGCCGATAACAGTAGTATCTTTAAGGGGCATCAGAATTTTATTGACTCCGCCCATACGGGAAGCATTTCCGGCACAGACGAGAATCACGGAAGTATCAGCAGATTTTTCTGACATACAGTTTCACCTTGCTTTATTTTGAAGTATATAAATAAGTATACCACACTGGAACAATAATTGTCAAGGCAAAACGAAAAATAAAAAACCGTTTCGGGAAAGAAACGGCTTTATCCGATATGTGAAAGAAATCAGTCATCAAAAACGGAAATTTTTTTCTGATTGACAGGGTCATTGGTTTCGTCAATATCAATATAATTCAGTCCCTGATAATTCTGAATTCTGCTGACAAGTTTCTTAATATAGTTTTGAGCCTCCTCTTCATTGGCATACCAAACAAGAGAAGAACCAAAGCCATAACCATTTTTCTTACTAACAGGCACAAGCCATTCAATGCGTTCATCCGGCGGAAGCAGAACGCAGTTCTTTTTTTCAGCGACTGCATTAAATGACTGAACATATCCATTGTTAAAGCGCATCTGCTGATAATGTCTGAATACTTCAGCATGCTGATACCATCCCACTACAACGGGAAGATTCTGTTCCCTGAGAGCACACCAAATAACAAGCACATCATCCAAAAAATCAGTCGCACCTCGTTGAATACGTTCAATGTGCAGTTGATTACAATTTTTTTTATTTGTAGATTTAGTTTCTACAAATCCTAGGCATTCAAGTATTGGCTCGGAATTGGTATCTTCATAAACAGTATCAAAGTTATAAGCTTCATGACCATCTTTATTCTCCTGAACCCAAGAACCTCCATTAGTAATCTGGTCTTTCTGCGTTACACCCTTATAGTATTTCATGTAACCAGTTTTGCAGAATACAATTTTCATATTTTGAACCGCCTTTCTGAATATTTTAAACATAGTATAGCATATCAGGAAATTTTTGTCAAGCG
>DJXC01000171.1:19481-26859 GCA_002449575.1 Ruminococcus sp. UBA7014 | reverse complement strand
AAAGAGGGTAAAAAACGTATGCGTCAGTTAGGAACGGTGGAAGTTCCTCAGGAAGCATTTATGAGTGTTCTGAAACTTGATGAGTAAGGGAGAGTTTTATATGAAATATATCTGTCCGCACTGCGGAGAAAAAACATTCAGCCCCTTGCAGAAGGCTTTAGCCGGGTCTTACCGGAGTATGGGGAAACCTTGCCCGAACTGCGGAAAACGTTGTTGTAACGGGATGGCATCCATTTATTTCGACAGTATTATTTCTGTGCTGGCATTTGTCCTGATTATGATACTTTATATGAATTCAGATTCTTCTAATAAAATACAGAGTACTGTCATTATGGCTGTGATTATTGCTGTCAGTCTGCTGCTGAGTTTTCTGTTCCGGATGTTTTTCGGAAAACTGGTTGAACCCATCCGGAGAATGCAATGACCAGCATTTATATTCATGTGCCGTTTTGCGCCAAAAAATGCCCTTATTGTGATTTTTATTCCGTACCTTACCGGAAAGCAATGGCAGAAGACTATGTGCAGGCAGTCATCCGGAATCTGCATCATTATCAGAATTTTGATACTGTCGACAGTATTTATTTCGGAGGAGGAACACCGTCACTGTTATCTGTAAAGCAGATTTCTGATATTCTCGAAACATGCAGCAAAGATTTTAAATTAGACAGTACACCTGAAATTACACTCGAATATAATCCTGCCCGTACTGATATCAATCATCTGCATGAACTTAGAGAAGCCGGAATCAACAGACTTTCAATTGGCACACAGAGTTTTTCTGATGCACAGCTGAAACTGCTGGGCAGAACACACACGGCGGAACAGAATCTGCAAACCGTCCGGAATGCCGAAAAAGCAGGATTCTATAATATTTCCTGTGATATAATGCTTGGTCTCCCGTACCAGACAGAAGAAATCCTTTCCGAAACGTTGCATATTTTGACTTCTTTGCCGGTTCAGCATGTTTCGGCATATCTGCTCCAGATGGAAGAAAATACACCATTTTATACAAATCCGGAAATTCTGGATAATCTGCCGGATGATGATACTTCTGCTGACAGATACTTACAGGCGGTTTACATGCTGGAAGATGCAGGTTTTTATCAGTATGAAATTTCCAGTTTTGCAAAGCCCGGATTTGAGAGTCAGCATAATTTAAGATACTGGTACTGTCAGGATTATCTCGGCATTGGTGCAGGCGCACATTCCTGTATCAAAAACAGAAGATTTTATGTTCCGAAAGATGTAGAATTATTCTGTCAGAATCAGTTGCAGGAAGAAATCACAATTTCGGAAACTGCCTGTAATCCGGAAGAAAAGCTCATGCTTGCCTTCCGGACAAGCAGAGGTGTTCCCATTTCTTCGTTACAGCCGGAAGCACAGAAAAAACTGAACATGCTGATAAAAAACGATTATGTAAAATTAAAAGAAAAAGATTGTATTGCACTGACTCCGAAAGGCTTTGCTGTCTCGAATGCTGTAATTGCAACACTTCTGCTATAAAAAAAGCCGTCCTTTTCAGGACGGTTTTTTATAGATACAGATTATTCAAAATGATATTTATAGGGGTCATAACGCTTGAATGCAGCTGCATTTCTGGTAACAGTTAAAGTAGTAGCCCACTCATCCATCTGGTCTTCAAATGTGTCGTAATATTTGCCATATTCTGCACTTTGCACAGCATTTTCCGTCCAGAGGTCGTCTTCTGTCATGCGTTGTGTAATATCATAGCGGACAACCAGATAATAAGTTTCATCTTCTTCGATAAAATATACTTTTCCATAATCGGCTTCTGTCACTTCCAGAAGTTTGTGATAAACAGTTTCATCCGGAGTATAAGAAATATCATCTTCGTTGTCATAATCTTCTTTATGAATTACGCTGATAATGCTTTCATTTGCATAAGGAGCAGTTGTTTCGGATTCTTCTTCGGCAAGCATAACCGGATTATCTTCCAGAGTATCATCACCAGTTTCTTCTTCTGCGGAAGATTCGGCTTCGCCGTCAGCAGTTTCAGCTGTTGCTTCTTCTGCGGAAGATTCGGCTTCGCTGTCAGTCGTTTCAACAGTTGTTTCTTCTGCGGAAGTTTCCGCTTCGCTGTCAGTCGTTTCGGCAGTTGTTTCTTCTGCGGAAGTTTCCGGTTCGGTAGTATCTTCCACTGTTTCAGAATCAGAAGAAACATTTTCAGCAGTCAGAATATTGGGTGCATCAAAAGCAGCGAGTGTTTCTTCTGCGGTACTTTCTTCTGCGGCGGTTTCGGCAGCAGCTTCAGATTCAGCAGCAGCAACAGATTCCTGATAAGCAGCGTAATCTTCCTTGACAGCGTCCATTTCGCTCATAACTGCATCTGCACCGCCGGAAGCATAAGCATCTTCCACACGTTTCTGATATTCCTGTGCCAGTGACTTGATTTGGGCTTTTTCGTCAGATTTCAGCAGATTGCCTTCACTGTCATGCAAATCAAAAGTAAGATACTGCGCACGGATATTATTTTCAATATAGTACTGTTTCAGTTCGTCTTCGGTGACACCTTCTGTGCCGCCGACTGCATAGTAATAATCAAAAATCTGTTCACTCTTGTAACTGGAAGTCATAATTTTCTTGAAAGATTCCTCACTGATGCCGTTTTCTGTCATTTTCGTTTCATAGCTTGCCCAGTAATAATCCATCATATTGTCAATATTGGCTTTGGTATCAGCATCCAGTTCCAGACCGAGTTCCTCGAATTTTTTTTCTGTTGTCACAAAATCTGTGCAGAATTCGATTGCCTTGTCTTCGCACCATGTCCGGACATCTTTTCCTTCCAGAGGGGTTGCCTGTACGGCTTTGATATCTGTCGTATCCAGTTCGGCATTTTCTTCTTTCAGCTGTGAAAGTGCGCTGTTATAGGCAGAATTCAGATAATATAAATACACACCTGCCGGAACGGTATAATCTCCGATTGTCATTGCAGTGGTCGTATTTTTGCATCCTGTGCAGACTGCCACAAGACTGAGTGCCGTCAATCCGGCTGTGATTCGTTTTAAAACTGACATTTCCATAACCTCCGATAAATTTTCAGTCTTTTTCTATTATACTACAGAATCCGCAAGAAGTCCATAGCTTTTTTAAATTTTTTTCTAAATTTCACATAATTTTCAGAATAGGCTTGCTTTTGTTTGGGAAATATGATATAATAACTATAATTTCATCTTTAGAAAGGCGGTTTGTTTTATGAAAAGAGCATTAATTACTGGTGCAACTTCCGGTATCGGAATGCAGATGGCACTGATTCTGCACCGGCAGGGATGGGAACTTGTCCTTTCCGGACGGAATGTGCAAATTCTCCGGCGCATGGCGGCAAAGTTCGGCAGAGATACAAAATATTTTGCACTGGACTTGTCAGAGAGGGAAGCACCCCGGAAATTATATGACTTCTGTCAGGGAATGCAGATTGATTTTTTAATCAATAATGCCGGGTTCGGTGTGTTCGGAGAATTCACGGAAACTGACCTTGACACGGAACTGGAGCTGATTGATGTTAATATCCGTGCGGTGCATATCCTGACAAAATTATTCCTGAAAGATTTTGTCAAGCGTGACAGTGGTATGATTCTGAATGTGGCATCCAGTGCCGGATTTTTATCAGGTCCATTGCTGTCAAGCTATTATGCTTCCAAAAATTATGTCGTCCGGCTGACAACGGCTATCCGTGAGGAACTCCGCCGGAAAGGCGCAAATGTTCAGATTGGCGCACTCTGTCCCGGACCTGTTGATACGAATTTTAATAACCGTGCCGGAGTCACTTTTTCTGCAAAGCCCATTACACCGAAATTTGCTGCTGAATACGGCATTGCAGGCACATTCGCCGGAAAAGGACTGATGATTCCCACTTTGGGCATGAAACTCGGTGTTATTGCTTCCAGATTCGTTCCCGAAGAAATTGCTGTCCGGTTTGTCTATGAACTCCAGAAACGGAAAGAAATGATATGAAACTAAATAAAGACCAGTTTGCAGAACGATTCATGCAGGAATTTCCCGACCAGAAAGAAAAAGCTCTTGAAGATATTGCATTTTTCGGCGAAGTGCTTGGACATGTATTCTATACAAATATGCTGTTTCATGAACTGGATTTCTGTGAACTGCTCCGGACAGGGCAGAATCCGGAGTTAATCCGGAAATACTGCCGTTTCATTGAATCCATGTGGCAGGAAGGGGACGAAGCAGTGCAGAATATTGTCTGTGTCTCGATTCTGGAACAGCTTTGCTGTGAGGAAAAAATCTGGTTCACGTTCGGGAAATATATCTCGAATGATTTTATCAGATTTATCAATACTGATGCAATTCCGAATAACTGTCTGATGACAGCAGTTCCTCATCTGCCGTATCACAAAAGAAAAAACAAACCTGAAAAGTACTGAGCTTTTCAGGTTTTTGATTTCATATATCCAGTATATTCCGTAAAATAAACCATACTGTCACAAAAATCAGAAAAATAGTATTCATGCGTTCCGGCGGTGTAACAAGTGTCTGTTCTCCGGTCTGAATGTAACGGATTCCCGAAGCTGCTGCGGTAAAGCCAAGATACAGAAATTCTGCTGGAAAGAAATAATTATAACTGAAAGCTTCTTTCCAGCGAAAATGCATACAGGCTGTAAACGCATGCGTATTTCCGCATCCGGGGCAGCGAAACCCTGTTATTTTACGGAACAGGCACGGAATGCCATGACCGGAAATATCTGTTATCACAGCGGCTGCTGTCAGGATAACACATACTGACAGCACGTTTCCAAGCCGCTGACGTTTTCCATTATCAGCCAAGTTTGTTCATTTCATCCTGAACCAGAGCCATCATTGCAATCGGAAACAGCAGTGCAAGGATGATATACAATGTCTTATTGTCAGATGTCGGAATCCCTCTCTGCCGTTTGACTTCATTCAGATTATCATCTGCATTGATAGCGAAGAAGATACCGCCTACATAGAAAAACAGCAAAATAAACTGAATTACTGGTTCAAGATTTCCAATACTTTTTCCGCCGGCTCTGTACAGTTCGCTGATAGCATTCCAATACCAGATAAGCCCATAAATTCCACATGTTACAATAGACAAAATGATGACACTGACAACTGATTTGTTGGTAAACATGATAAAAATCTCCCATCTTTATATTATAATATATAATTGTCTTTTTAGTATAGCACAGATTCAGACATTTGTCAAGAAAAATACAGAAATAACTATTTTATAAATCCGTATCTCTTACAGTTACGGGAAGCACCTGCGAAAATACTGCAAAGAATCTTACCGGAATATACCTGTCAAGATGACATTTTCCGAAAAACCATTTCCGGTAACTGCAAGCCCGGACAATATCTTCAAAGAAAGTATGAATTTCTAGACGCTGTGCAGCATCCACACCAAGACAGTCTTTCAGAACACCAGGCGGCTCATGGGTCAGAATATAATCCACTTTATTATGATATTTCTGTAGGTTTGCGACTGCCGTTGTAACTTCTTTATGAGTCGGGCGTTCCTGTTTCCACCATGTTTCCGGTGAACGGTATTCATAATCCTGACTGTGTCCGCCCCCAAATACAAAGAAAGTACGGTTTTCAATCTTAAATATCTGACCTCGTTTCAGATGGACAATATTCGGGGCGATTCTGTGAATTTTTCCACCGTTCCAGACTTCTTTCGGATACTGTTCCAGCAAATCAAAATTTTCGTGGCATCCGTCCAGAAAGGCAACTGTAAACGGCAGTTCTGACATTTTTTTCAGTGCTTGTTTTTCTTTGCGGCTGTCGTCCCAGATAAAGCCGAAATCTCCGCATATGAGCAGCGTATCATCTTTCCTCAGCCGGCGGATGGATTTGTCTTTAAATCTGTCCCATTCACCGTGCATATCACCAGTTACATAGACCATTTTGTTCCTCTCCTCTGTGAATCTTTGTTCTGATATTATTATAGCACGTCTTGCGGACAAATGTCAAGCATTTTAGCGATAACTGCCGTGTATTTCCTTAAATTTCTTTTTATCTTCGTACATAGCACGGTCAGCACGTTTAAAGACAAGTTCTACTGTGATATCATCAGAAGCAACTTCTGCCATTCCGGCAGCAGCGGAACAGCATTCCCATGAGTCAGCATTTTGCTGTTTGCCAGAATTTTCAAATTCTGTTTTCAGATTTTCAAGATTCTGGATTCTGTTATCATAATCTTTATTCTGCAAAATCACAACAAATTCATCTCCGCCAATGCGGTCAATATTTTATATGCCATATTTTATTTTAATTCTCTCCAGTTTTTCACTGAATGGCTTCATCAGAAGTGTCAGAAATAAAAGATTCGAGAGAATATAAGAAATCGTATAGGGAATTGCTGTGACCAGTGCGGAACGGTACAGCCCCCAGTCAAAACCTTTGGCATACCACAGGACAGTCCAGATATCCATAGAAAACGAGTAGAAGATTCCGGAAATAATGCCGTAGCTGTACAGGAAGATTTTATTTTGTTTCAGCGGTTCTGCCAGCAGTCCGGCAAACCAGCCAATCAGTCCCCATGTCAGCATCTGAAAAATTGTCCATGGTCCTTGTCCGAAATAAAAATTTGACAGCACTGCTGAAAGAGAACCCGTCAGAAATCCTGATTCTTTTCCCAGCCAGACAGCTGTGATAATCGTGAAAGCAATCATCGGTTTCAGCAGCGGAATGAATCTGCCTGTAAAGCATAGTGCCGTCATGACAGAAACTATCACAATCCGCCGTGTACCAGTTTTCTTTTTTTCAAATCCGGATGCAAACAGTATCAGTGACAGAAATGCACCTGCAAATGCGACAGGCAGATAATATTCACCTTGCAGAACGACCGAACCGATAAATGTCAGCAAAGGTATGCCAACAAATGGTATGCTCCAGCGGAATACATGCCGGAGTTTCTGATTTTTTATTACTATCATGAAAAATCCTCTTAATCTAAATCATTGCCAATTTCACAGCTATACAGCCATTCGATAAAGTCACCGTCTTTCAGGAAATATTCTGCACAGCCGACAGAAGGCATTTCGCCGTTGACACGGTACATCCATCCGGAAAGGTCACCATACTGCATTTCATAAAGATACTGAATCCCGGAAATATAATAACTGCTGTTATGTTCTGTCTGTATGCCGTAAGCCTGTGCAGTCTGCATTAAAATATCATAGACAGTCTCACCTTCGGAGAGCGGAATTTCTGTTTTTTCCAGAATCACACCATCTGCCGGAATTGCTTCTGAATCTGCTTTTCCGATAAGCGTATCACAGCGGATTGTGATGCTGACTGTTCCGGACGGATTTTCTTTCTGTACAGCACTTTGATGATAGTATTCTTCCGGTGACTGAATCCGGATAAACCACAC
>DJXC01000171.1:0-19346 GCA_002449575.1 Ruminococcus sp. UBA7014 | reverse complement strand
TTCGTTTCAGAATCCATAACAGCAGACAGAAGAGTATGCCCGTTCCGGCAATGATGCCGATGATAAGCAATTTTCGGTTCTGATGAGGAACAGTTTGCTTCTGTTCCGGTATCACTGAAGTTTCTGTAGAAGTGACAGCAGTCTCCGGTTTGGAAAATGTTTCGGAAATGCTTGTTACAGTCGTTTCTGACCGGGGCAGGGAAGTGCTTTCCGGTACAGAAGTACTTGTTGTTTCTGTTGCAGAAGTTTCAGATACTGTTGCAGAAGTCTGTACAGAAGTTTCTGTATTTGTTCCGGAAGTCTGTGACATTTCCGGAACAGTTGCTTCTGGCATGACAGTTTCAGAAACTACAGAAGTTTCCGGAATCTGTAACAGTTCCGGAGTCATTTCCTGTTCGGGTTCTGGGAGAGTTTCCGGTTCTGTTTCCGGTTCAGGTTCTGGGAGTGATTTTGGGTCAAGCAGATACAGCGGCGGCTGACCGTTCTGCATTCTCTGGTAAGCAATAAATGTATAAAATGCCTGTATTGTTGCCGTTTCATTATAGCCGCCGTCACGGGTATGAGAATAACTTCCGTCCGGCTGACGGAATGTCAGCATTCCGGTCAGAAGTGTATTGTCATTTTTAATGAATCTTTCATCAGAAAAGCCGTCAATTCCCAGTGATGCCAGTGCGGTGACAACCTGCGCCGTACTTTCAAGATTTTCTGTTCCGAAACTCTGATAGCCGCCATATTCCTGCTGATGTGCAGAAAGAAATGTAATCGCCCTGTCACAGGCGGACTGCACATCCGGATTCGCCGGATAACTTACTGCCAGAGCCTGTACTGCCATTGCAGTCACATCAATATCACCAGCAGTTCCCATCACTGCCCAGCCACCGTCTTCAAGCTGCATAGATAATAACTGACTGACTGCGGCCTCCTGTGAACAGCTTTCACAGAGAAAACCATTATTCAGCAGATGCAGCCCGTAAATCCAGCTCATAATGCCCTGCTGACCTATCGAATTTTCCAGAGATTCCGTAATATATCCGTCATGTTCTCCGCAGGATGCCAGTGCAAGCGCATATTTCAGCCGTGAAGAAGCGGAATAAATCTCATGTGTTGCAAGATATTCATGTAAAGCATTCTGATAAGAAGAAAAATCATAATCTCCGCTCTGACTGAGTGCCAGAATATACCATTCTGAAGAAATTCCGGCATTTTCCGTCAGTGCGCCGTCAATCCAGTTCTGGACAGAATCACCACCGGAATGAAAGGCGATAATTTCTTCCGGATAGCCGGAAATGTCCTCTGCCCTGACCGGAATCAGCAGAATTTCCATCATCAAAATCCATGCCGGAATCAGTAAAGAAAGCAGTCTTTTCATGAATTTACACACTCTTTTCTTTTACAGTTCTGTATATTATTATAGCTTTTTTTCATGAGTTTGTCAACCGCATGTCATTTTTTGTTTCTGTTCTGACAGAATTCTGAAACCGTTCACTGCCTTGACTTATCTGTCGAAACATGGTATAATAAAGAAAAAATATCAGTATTTCTCAATTTAAAAAATAATCAGGTGGGATGAAATGAAAAAATATATAACCTGTATTTTGCTGTCTGTATTGTTTTTGCTTTGCACAGCATGTCAGAAAGAAGAGAAAACGCTGCATTATCTGGAATCTGCGGACGGTGCTGCTGTGGAAATCCGTAATTCTTACTATACACTCCGGGAACGTTTTCCGGAATTGTATCAGCAGCTTTATTTTACGATTGACCTTCCGGAGACAGCAGAACTTTATGACAGCGGCAAAAGTGACGGTGTTGTCAGATTTTCCGACAGCTCCGGAAAAAATTTAATCACTCTGGAAACTAGATTCAAAGAACAGCCGGAACGCTGTTATCAGCAGTATCTGCACAATATCTGTACAAATCTTTCAAAACTGGAAAGCTTCCATGAATATGAAGAAACTTTTACAGTGAATGGCTATTCTGCAAGGCGGATTGATTTTCGGCAGGACACCGGAGAAGAAATGCATCTTGTCAGCTACTGGTTTATCACAGTCCCGGAATCTCCCGAAACAGCAACTTATTATCATCAGAGCGGTATCTGTATTGTTTCTGTGGAGTCTGTTGCAGAAAATATAGAACCAATGCTCAGAATTCTCAATACTTTCAGAATGCGGGGGGATTGACATGACAGATATCAGAAAATCCGTAATAATTGCCATCATTCTGACAGTTTCCTGTCTGGTGCTGTCCTGTGTGATTTTTTTTAGCTATCATGCAATTTATCATTATCAGGTTATGGATGTTTCGCAGGTAAGCCGTTATCTGGGGGATATGAATGCAGATTTTAAAATTACATGGGATGATGTTTCAGCCATACAGAAACTATATCAGAATCAGGCATCTTATACCCAGTCAGATTTGGAATGTGCCGACCTGAACGGGGACGGCGTGATTGATAACGAAGATACTGCCTTACTTCTGCTGTATCTGTCCGAACATGATACATGGACACTCAGAGGACTGGAAAATTATTGCCGTCAAAAACACGGCAGTCAGGGGTGAATTATGAAAGCTTATCTCAAAAAAATCATGTTTCTTCTGCCGCTGTGCCTGCTGCTGACAGGCTGTACACAGGAAAGCAGTGCGGAATCCTATTCATTGCATACAATTGATGAAACTGCTGACGTTTCATGGTTTCTGCATCCGGAAGAAATGATACGGGAAACGGAAGACTTAAAAACAAAATATGATTATGATACTATCGTGACAGATAATCAGGGCAATGTACTTTCGGAACTCCGTGACGGAACATGGCATGTTTCCGAAGAAGGCGAAATGATTTACGGTCTGATTTCCGAAATTACCAGCAACGGGATTGTAGGTCCTAATATCAGCTATGCAATTGATATTGATACAGACCTGACAGAAGACTGTCTTGACATTCTGAAAGAAAATAATCTCAGTGGCTGTGTGATTGTCAGCGATATGCATGGAAAAATTCAGGCAATTGCAGATTATACCAATGAGCTGGAATATTATGCTGACGGAGATTTCAAAATCAGCGAAGACCATGAACAATTTGACTTGCTTCTGGAACAGGATGCATCTGGTCAGAATTATATTCTGCATCATGCCTCCGGTGCAGAAGATGAAACCATTCCCGCCGAAGATATGTATATTGGTCACAACGGCAGAACCTATCATTCCAGTGGTGTCTATTTCGGCAGTACAGCCAAACTAATGTCAAGCATTGTTCTGCTGGATACGGGTATGAGCTTTACGGATACTTCCTATTATGACGAAGGTGTCCTGAATTATGGTTATCATAAAAATATCTTTAATCATAACTATCCGAACAGTATGTATCCGACAAATCATAATATGCGCACTTCTCTGATTAATTCTTATAATACTTTTTTTTCTGCCGGTTATGCAGGCATTCTCAAAGGTGGCGGTTATTATCATGAATACGGACTCCGCTGGGAAGAAGGATTTGAGAAAATTGACGGTGAAAACGGCTTCCGGACAATCTGTAAAATCATGAACAAATATTTCGGCTTTAATTCGTTCGGCTCACAGAATGCCGGGTATCTTTATCCATGTGACTGGATGGATTTGCGTCAGCCGTCTTTAAAAACGATTGACACTGCAAGAGAAAACGAAAAAGACAGAGAATTCCTGATTGCCCGTATGGCGATTGGCATGTGCAGTGACGGACAGGTGATTGACGGCAAGGCAACCGGAAATTATTTTGATGCTTCTCCACTGTTTTTGAATGCTGTTACCAGTGCCGTGGCAACAGGTGATATGTACCGCTTTACTATCAAAAGCGACAGCCTTCCGGCAAAACTCAGCGAAATGGAATATGATGATTCTGAATCTTCCGATTCTTCTGAACCTTCTGAAATTCCTGAAGAATCAGAAATCTTTGAAGAAAATACCAGAACACCCATACAGACAATTCCGCTCGCCTACAGAGAAGCTCTCTGGGAAGGCATGAAAAATATTATGCCATATACTTATGACGGTTATACTGCTTATGTCAAGACAGGTACAGCAGATGACGGCGATGTGTTCCGGCGGTTTCTGCTGACCGGATTTGTGACCAAAGACGAAGAACCAAATGATATTAAATCTCCCGAAGGATGGGCTGTCACGCTCTATATTCATAACGGCACAGAACTGGATTCTGAATTTGCTTCCGGATATTCCAGCGTTTATAAGCAGATTCTCCGGTGTGTGATTGGAGGTGCGGAACATGACGATTAGTATTCTGATTCTGCTGCTGTGCCTGTGTGTGGCAATGTCATGGACATTCACACTTATCAGCTCTGAAAAAACTGTCAGGCTGATGCCGTTTCTGTGTGTAACGGAAATTCTGCTTTCGGCAGCACTTCTGATACTCTCTTTCTTTTATCAGAAAATGATAGTTTCTGTTCTGCTGACAGCAGTCTTTCTCTGTTATCTGGTATATCTGGTCTTTCATAAAGAAGCGGAATTTCAGCCGGATAAAAAACTGCTTGTCTTTTCATGGCAGAAGTTCGGAAAATTTACCTGTGAACTGAAAGAAATCTATGCTTCTCCGGAAGCGTTTCCCAGAAAAAAAGACATTCATGCCTACCGTACACCGGATAATTTTATCATGCTCCGTTGTCCGGAAAGCGAAAAAGAATATTTCGCCTATCAGTTTACAAATTATCATTATATGCTTGACGGCAAAAAACATAACTGCCTTGTTATCAGCACGGCAGATGTCAAAAAGCTGCGTTTGTCGGCATATCACAGAAAGCGTTTCTTTCCGTATGCGGAACATCTGCTGTTTGCCGGACTGATGACGTTTCTTGCTGTGCCGATGCTGTTTATTTCCGTGATGCGGCAGTCTTCCGGCAATCTGGAAGATTTTATCAAGTATCGCACAGAAACCGGAATCACAGCAGTTTCAGAATCTTCTGCCGAAACATATCAGTATGACAATTCCCTGATGCTGATTCTCGGCAAATCCGGAAATGAAATCACTTCTGCAAAATTGCTTTCCCTGAATACCAGAGAATCAGAATTAGATATTATTACATTGAATTCCCGTCTGATGACAGGTAGCAAAAATTATGCTATGCTGAAAGAAATTCTCAATACTGAAGATTTCAGCAGAATCAAAACAGAAATGCAGAATCTGTTCGGCATTGTACTGAATCAGATTGCTGTTATGGAAAATGACAGGCTGCTTGCTTCCGTTCCGGCGGAAAAAACAGTATTTCTTACTGTTTTGCCGGAACAGCTTGCTGTTCTGGAAAGTGGTGTCAGCTTCCGGGAAAATGGCAGATATTCCTTTCAGGAAGCCAAAATGCTGCTTGATGGTCTGGAACAGTATCTCGTCAGTGAAAAATATGATTATAAAATTCTGTCAGAAAATGACCTCGCTGTGATGCAGAATGAATTTCTGCTTGCACTGTTTGGTTCTGCTGTTCAGCAGACTGCTGCGGAAGCTGACGGAAAACTTGTCCGTACGACAATGACCGCTGCTGAAATCCGGCGGCTTTATGATACTGTCAGTATTGCAGAATCCAGATATCAGAAATGCTTTCAGCAGAAAGAACACAGCCTTGTGCTGCCGTCTGTCGATGACTGCATAAAACTTGATTCCGGCACGCTGTATGCTTCTGATGCAGTCCTGCGCTACCGGATGATACAGGCATTATATTATTAAGGGGGCGGAAAAATGCAAAAATTCAGAAATCTGTTTCTGCCGGAGCTGCTGTTGCTGATTACAGTTTCACCATTATTATTCAGTTCCGGGAATACTGTCGGCTATAGAACAGGCTTGTTCCTGATTTATATGTTGTTCCTGCTGCTGATGTGTCTGGTGAAAGCTTGTTTGTTTCAGCGGCTACTGGCAACAGAAACAACATATACCAGACAATGCAGCTTTATTACCTGTCTGATTCTGATGATGAATATCGGCTGTTTTATGAATCTGTATATTGTCGGCTTTCAGACGGAAAAATCCGGTGCAATTGCAGAATATATCCTTAGCCTGATGAAACCTGCGGTGCTTCTGGGAAGTATTTTTCTCATGCTGTACTATGCACTGAAAGAATTTTACCGCCGTTCAAAATATCTGCTGATTTCACTGGGGGTCATGCTGGCGAATTTCATCACCATCAGCGGACTGAATCCGAAACGGTTTCTGACAGCGGCACTGGAATCTGTCGGCATTATCGGATTATTGGCAATTGTTACGCTGATTCTGCCGTTTCATAATAAAGATGCCGAAACTGTCCGCTACTGGTGCGGCAGACTGGCACACGGCAGAATAATTCTGTTTCTGTTTTATATTGTCCTGAATATCGTGTTTTTCGGACTTTTCCGTGGTTGGCTGAATGCTCATCTTTCTATCAGAGTCGCTTTTGTAGAGATAGATAAATTATTGTTTTTTCTTGGCTTTTACTGTCTGATGCTCTGGAATGATAAAAAAAGAAAAAATCATTCTCAGCTTTATGTAAAATACTGGGAACTGGCAATATTATTCATCAGTCTGATGACAGGACTATTTCTGCTTGGCGAACATGGTACAATGATTGTTATGCTTCTGACATTGATTCTGATGCTGTTTCTGCTCTACAGTACAAAGGCGGGCAGTATTATGTTGGGTGTGACAGTGGCAGCATATGGCGGATTATGGATTTTGAACCAGTTTATCTCAGAAGATTTTCTGGACAGATTATTTAATCTCCAGAGTTACCGGCAGATTCGTGATGTAAATCAGGTCATTCTGGAAAGCAGTGCAGGCATGAGTACAACACCCTATGCAGTGGATATGGTCGGCACACTTTATACCAGAATTGAGGATTTTTCATATCTGAATCTGATTTCCGTTTTCGGCAGATGGGCAGCCGCTGCACTGATTTCCATTTATCTGGCAGTACCGCTGATTTCATGTATTTATCTGCATAATTACAAGCTGAAAAACCGCCGGAAAGTCAGTTCCTCCCTGTTTACCCTTTCAGAACTTTCCTGTCTGCTGTTGTTTTCTTCCGGCGTGGTACATGTCATGTCAAATTTCGGCTTGATTTTCTTTACTGGTGTGACATTGCCTTTCATCAGCAACGGCTTTATGAATATTATTGTTATGCTGGTTCTGCTGATTCCGGTGATTTTCTGTCTGAGGGAGGCGAGTTTTCATGATGCGTAAACAGGAATCTGAAATCCGGCTGCATAAGCCGAAAAATAAAGTCTTTATGATAGTGCTTTTGCTGATATTTCTGTTTATTCTGGGAAGTACACTGTTTTATGATATTTTTTATGGATTTTTCACATCACGGTATCAGACAAGCAAAACTGTGCAGGAACAGACAAAAAGTGATTTCGCTCTGAAATATTATGGCTATGACCTGACCGCAAATGCAAGACAGAATCTTTCAGAAGAATTTGACAGTTATAATATCAAATATACAGATTATAATTTCTATGCGCCAAGAGGCGTACTGCTTGACAGAAACGGAAATGTGCTGTATTCTTCGGAAACGCTTCCTGTCCGCTGGCAGACGTTCTATGAAGAAAGTAAAAACCGTGTGTGCAGATACCTTTACGGCGACCTGAACGGTGTGGACGGTATTGCACCCCTGATGCGTGCTGTGCCGAACAAAAATCCGGATACCCGTGCCGATGCTCTTCCAGATTTTCCGGAAGGCTATGACATTCAGCTATTTCTGAATCCAGAACTCGAAATGCAGATTTATGACCTGCTGAAATTAAATCAGATTAAAGGCGGATGTATCATACAGGACGTGCCTACCGGACAGATTGAAGTCATGACGGCGACAAGTATCACCAGTACAGAAAGCGAAAAAAGCGGTCTGACCCAGCTGGAAGCCTGCCTGAATTCTGATTTTCTCTATGACAGCATTCAAACCTTGACACCAGAAGAGCAGGAACAGGCAAAAAATTTCTTCGACTATCAAGTCAGAACCGCAGAAGTCAGAAATCCTTTGACTGAACCAGATAAGCCAGAAGAAAAAATTACAAAATATTGTTTCCTGACAGATTTTGACCTGATTCTGGAACGACCTGATAATATGAAAGAAACAGACATTTCTGAAATCAGTCCGCTGCATCTCAACAGCATAACACAAAGACTCTTTGCTGATGAATCCCGTGTGCCTGTTCTGATACAGAACGTACTTGACAAACAGGGAAATCCTGTACAGATACTTCCGGAATATCCGGTTTCAAAACTTGATATGCCGGCTCTGCAAAAAAAACTGAAAGCCTGCTATGAAAGCTATCATTCCGAGAATGATAAGAATTATCAGATTTCTGTCATGCGCTATGAATCCGGAAATTATGCAGATTTTCGTTATCTGACAGGTATCATCGCCAAAAAAGACGGCTCTGTGCAGAAAGCCTTTACCCTCTACAGCAAAAGTGAAAAAATTCTGCATTTTATCGACAGTCTTGTATATTTCATTGATGAAATCAATCAGCCTGAAGGAGGTGTGCCGCTTGAAACAGAATCCGCTGCTGAAGGGGAATAAAGCCGCCGGAATCGTACTGCTGATGCATGGTGCTGTAATTCTGCTGTTTGCACTTTATACATTTTTTATTAAGTTTCCGGTTTTCCTCTGGGATGACGGCTTTTTCCTGAATACAAAATTTATAGATTCCACAAAAGCTTTTCTGATTTCCACACTGGAAATCTGGTTCGGCATTCCAATATTGCTTGGTATTCTGAATGCTGCGGCTGTAAAGCATATCAGCCTGAAATATCTTGCGTATATTGAAACTATCCGGAATACCTGCGGCAGAGCAGGACAATATTTCCGGGAACACTACCCCGAACAGATGGAGACTATTGCAAAAACAACTTATTTTTCCGGCAGAATTGAATTATTGCAAAAAGATGCACAGACACTTGAACCGGAAAAATTAACGGCTGTTTTCCGTAATCTGCGCCGCTGCCGGGATATGGAACGGGAATTTCATGAACTTGTCAGAAGATGCGAAAATTCCCAGAAATCCTATGACGAACAGGCTCTTGTACAGAATCTGCAAGCCGAATTCCGGAATTATCTGAGCTATTCTGCGGTTCTGCTGAATCAGTATTATCCGGAACAGATGCAGAATGCGTTCTCGCATGTAGAACAATATCTTTCTGCGGACAAGCCGGAACAACTGTTCCGGGAAAAAGGATATGCTTCTGATACGCTGTATCTGCTTTCAGAATTATATGCCCCGCTGGAAACACTGGCACAGGATTTGCAGATTATCGCTGATTATGTTGTAAATTCCTGTCAGATAATTCTGGAAAAAAACAGTGCTTCCGAAATGGAAGCTGTGCCGCTTCCCGGAGAAATTTCCGCCCAGTTGCAGGAAGCACAGCAGATGCTGAAAAAACTTCCTTCCGGAGATGTACTTCTGGAATTATCCGGTAAGAAAGATAAAAAATCACAGAAAAAATATGCTGCCTATGCCGAACGCTTTCAGGATTATCAGGAATCAGCGTCACTTTGTGACAAATGTGTTTCTCTTTTCTATGAAGTCATTGCAGACACAGAACACTGGCTTCTGGAACAGCTTCTCTCACATTATCACATTGTCCAGAATGCCTACAGAATGTGGCTGCCAGAAGATTCGCCGTTTTATGAAGAATACCATCAGGCATATGATGCCCTGAAAACTTTGGCAGATTCCGGAGAGTATACATGGCATTTATATTATCTGCATATTTTTTCCGAAACCCAGCACCGCCGCTGTGATGTCTCCCTGAGCAGCCATGATGTGCAGAATCTCCAGTGCCGTCTGGATGCTGTGAAATCCTGTGCCGAAATGATTAACCAGACATGCAGAAAGGATGAGGTTGTTTCATGAATATCCATGAAGATTTAAAACAGATAGATACTTCTGTCAGCAATTTTCACCGTCATGATGAAGTAGATGCCTATCGTATTGTAGAACCAACAGAAACACTGCTCCGGCAGACCTGCACACGAATGACAGCACTCCAGTCCGGCAAAGCACAAAACTGCTATGATTCTGATTTGTTTCCACAAATCCAGAAATTTACAGCTGCGTTACATGCTTACTGTGACAATCAGGATTTTCAGGCTCTGCGCCGTGCTATGAAACAGGTACAGGAATCTGTAAAAGAATTTAATCAAAGTGTAGATTATCTGATTCGTACCGGACTGGTTAGTCAGCAGAATGTGATTATTATCCCCCAGAATCAGCAAAATCCTGCAAATGTGCCGCCTCTGCGCCGGAAACAGCAGTCTGCTGATGCACAAAAAAAACAAAAGCCTCCTGCGGCTTCTGCACCACCAAGACCCCGCCCCGTTCCGGTCAGAAAATCATTCGATGAAAAATATTTTTCTGAAAAAAATGCACAGACTCTGTTAAATAAAAATATCGAACTGGTAATTAAAATCACTGCCATAGAACCCGAAGCAGAAAGCATTGTCGTACAGTATTATCTTGCAAATAAAAATGCATTCCGCCGAAAAGATACTTATCCGAATTTCTGGTGCAGATTATTGCGGAAAAATAAAATTATTTCCTATCAGCAGACATTCCGTGTTTCGGACTGGAAACCGCTGTTTCTGGAAAAAAATCTTTCAGAAGAATATCTCAGCCTCTCCAAGAATATTTTTGGTGTTCCGCATGAAGGCAATCTTCAGGATGACGGACTTGCGCTGAAACTTCGCAGAGACAGTCTGCTTATCAGCTTCAAAACTTACGGCGAACGTGCTTCCAAGTCTCTGGAATCAGAATTTTCCGGACAGACACAGCAGACGGTTGAACTGCTCCGGAAAGATTTTACAGAAAAAAATGAAAAAGATGTGTTTCATTATCAGGATACTATCAGTTTCTATCACCAGTTCAATCATGTGCATTCGGAATGGAATCAAAAAGAAGTGCTTGTGAAAATGAAAATTGATATGAAACTGAAATAATTCGGATATACAAGAAAGGATTCAAAACATGATTAACAAATGTGTCTGCATTCACTGCCTGAAAGATGTCGGCAGTCCTCGTTTTCTGATACCGGCAAATTTTGAGTCACTCAATGCCAGTCATTTTGAATGCTCGCCGGATATTATCGGTCTGGACAGCCAGAAAACGGACAGCATTATGAAAACTAAACTGAATTATTACGGCATTTCTCTGCCAGAAGAAGAAGCTCCCCGCCTGAGCTGTGATGCTTCTGAAAAAACACTTTCGCTGAAAAGCGGTCTGAAAATTATCGTCAAGCCTGTGGAAACGCTGATGGAAGAATATCCGGACAGTGTCAGAGAACTGGAAAATGCTGCTACTATTGACGGAAAGGCTTTATTTATCTATCAGCCATTCAAACCCATGACGGCAACAGAACTGGTTTGTGACAGTTGTCATCTGATATTGTCCGCCCGGAATGTTGCACGGACAACTGTCGGAAATGAAACTGTCTGGGAAACGCTGGACGAGGCGCAAAAAAGTAATTTTACAGTTTCGCTGATTGCCGGAAGCAAAGCCGGAAAAACAAATCTGCTGCTTGCCATGCGAAAACCTGAAAACCGGGTGCATCTCAAACTCATGACGGAAGAACCATTTATTGAAAATCATTTTACCCGTGCCGAAGAAGCACTCAATGAAGGCAATGTTCCGGAAACAACACTTTCTCCGCAGCCGCCGATTACGTTCCGGACTGACCATAATCAGGATATTAATATTATTGATACCAGAGGTGAGGAAACAAAGGAAATCCGCATTGACCGTGCTGTCTGGTCAGATATGCTGATTGTGCTGCTGGATATTGCCTCTGTCTATGAAGCGGATAACGAAGGCGAAAATGCTGCCGGTCTGAAACGGCTGAAACAATATCTGAATGATTTGGAACGGCACTGTCGTACCAGAAGTGAGAAAAAACCAATTATTCTTTGCTTTACCAAATGTGACCTCTATCCTGATACGGCAGATAATATTATGCTTTATGCGCCGGACGGCAAAGCAGAAAATTATGACCCCGAAAAACTGCGTGTTATCCGGAATTATCATTTCATGGACAATACAGAATTCATGATTCATGCACTCTGTGAGGAACTCAGCAGCAGAATGAAACGGAAAAATCAGCCCGTTTATCGTGCAATCTACAGAACGATTCAGGATATTATTGCATATTGCAACCAGATTTCCGGTCAGAAAGTAGATATCATGTGTATTGCACCTTTAGGAACTCCGGCAGAAAACGGCAGAATTAATGCAGAATTATACAAACCAAGACATGTTGACAGTTTGCTGCACAGAATTGTGCAGTATGCAGCGGAGGCAGAATCATGATTTATACTTATACCGTATTCCGGGCGCAGGACGGCTATGCATGGGATGAACAAGCTCCGGACAGCTTCTCGGAAATTACCGCATTATTACAGCAGTGCGAAAGCATTTCGCATGTTTATTATATTTTTCACAGAGGAAATGTGCTGCGTGTTCAGAAAGCCGAAAGCCCTCAGGTCAAAGAAAGACCGTTCTTTGTCTATACTGTGGATGACTTCCGGAATGAAGACGGCGTTTTCTGTTCAGATACCAGAAATAAGACATGGCATCAGGTAATTGAAAATTTTCTGACCGAAACAGCACCGTTTTATCTGGTAGAATGCACAGAAGAACAGATTCCCGGTATTCTCCAGAGTTTTGCACGGCATTTGCCTGAAAAGCTGACTTCTGGTCTGCTGATTGATGAAGATACCAGAAAAAATTACAGATTTTTTAATACCAGTCATGAAAAAATTATCCGTGATACGGAAACGCTGCGCTTTGCCCGGAAATTGCCGATTTTTACAGAGTATAACCGCCTGTTCCGTGCGCTGTGCTTCCGGTATGGTGCGCCGACATGCAGCATGTTGCAGTTTGTCGCCATGCTCGCCGGAAATCTTCCGGCAGAAGCGTCCGGCGATATGAATACATTCCGGAAAAAATATGAAAAATATTTTGATGACTGCATGATTCAGAAATCTGTAGAATATTTGCTGCTCTCAGTTGATGAAGATTTTATAGAAGAAGCAAAAAATAAGTTGGATTCCAGTATTTCGCTTGGATTCGGCATTGACAGCGAATTTGTCCGCTGCCTGACAGCGTGGTATCTTTCCCGGTATGGTATTCATGAAATACAGGAACTCCGGCTGTTTCTGCATCTGTTTTCCTGTTACGGACTGCCTTCTGCACTGCTGCTGCCTATGCTTGAACAGTGGCAGAAAGAATATCAGCATTCTGCTGAACCGCCATTCTTAAAAAAAACAGAAGTTCTGACTTATTCTGAATTCGTCCGGGCTGTGAAAGAAAATCAGGGCAGCTATTTTATCACAGAAGATATTTCTTATCAAAATATAGATGATATTTATGCTTATATTCAGAAAAAAGAAATCCCTGTGCAGATTCTTGAAAATCTTTTTCAGGAAAATAAAAAAGATAAAAAAATTGCAGACTTACTGGAATTTCTTTCATGGCAGGCACACCCCGACAAAAAAATAAAACATCCTGAAAAAAATCTGCTTCCTGCTGCGCTTTTCTGGAGTGAACTGGTCAGCGAACAGGAACTGAAAGATTTTTATGCTTCAGATACGCTTGCTGAACAAATGAAAAAAGAAGCCTATCAAATCCGGATTCCCGTCAGACTTCAAAATCAACCGGAAGTCAGCCGGAATCTTTTGCTTGCAGAAAAACTTTCTGCAAAATATCGCCTGAATACACTGTTTCAGAAAGGCAAACTCGGAAAAACGGAAAAAACAGTACTTGCAGTTTCCGGCATTGCCTTTCTGCTGATGCTGATTTCGTGTATCCGGCTGATTTTGGTGATGCTTTATGAATGTTAAAAAATATGCATGTGTACTGCTCTGCCTGCTGCTGACAGGCTGCGGCAATACTGTTTCAGATGCTGACCACCTCCGGGCGCAGAGATATTATCAGTATCTGCCAGTCTGCCAGAAAATTTCAGCCGGTGCAGAAATTACAGACGAACAACTTGAAATGCTGGATTCTGCTTTTCAGCTGCGCCGTGAAAATTATGAACAGACAATGTATCATATTGTTGGTGATAATTCCTATATGAATCCAATTTTTTACCTGACAGACGAAAAACTGGTAACTCTCCGGAATTATTCGCCCATGGCTTCTGTATTGTATCAGCATAAGGACGAAATTGCTATGAATCCGATTTTGCTGATGCGGCAGGTACTGGAAGGCGATAACAATCCGGAAACGGATTATGACAACTATACTGAACAGATTGCAAGAACTGTAAAATCAGAATATAAAGAAATCATTCAGGAAGAATGGAAATCTCCCCAGACAATTTATACAAGTTCTACTGAAATGCTGATTAAAAGTATGTTTCAGACGGTTTATCCCGAAAATGCAGAAAATTTTCAGGTTGGTCATACCACAGACAGCAGCGGCAAAACGGATATGTATTATGTCTATCTGATAGAATTTCATGAAGATATTGAATGCTATGCCTATTATTTTTATATCGATGATAACGGTGCAGTTTATCAGGCGGCTATGGACTACCTGCTATATGGCGGTGATGAACTTGCCGGCTGTGTGCTGCCGGATGCCGCTTTCGCCGGAAACGGCTATAAAGAAGAAAAATTTGAAATTCTGGAAAAAATTCTGGATATTCCAAAAGAAAAAGAAAATGTCGGAGAATATAATGGCTGTGAATTATGTCATTCCGGATTCAGCCGGAATTATATCAGTGAAACAGATGGCATTATTGCCTGCTTTGAACATCATGACTATACTTTGCAGCAGAAAGAAGATTAAAATCTTCATATTATAGAAATACTTTGCATAGAATAAAAGAGGTGAAACTCATGTACAAAATTTTGAAAATACTGGAAGAGGATTATGGATGCGAAGGAATTCCCGAAGATGAGGAATTTTCCTGCCGTGTCCTTTTGGAAGACCAAAACCAGAAACAGTTCTGGAAAAAAATTCCGGATGCTTATCTGACAAAATATCATCTTGAGGAAGGTTCTGTGACAGAACTTCCGGAATTTTGAACAGAAATATTATCTGCTGTATTTTTCATACAGCAGATTTTTATATATAAATTACAGAATAATCTGTTTTATCTTAAAAATATTTTTATAAAAATGTCTTTTTGGAGTAGAAGTGTCTTTTTGGGTATGTTATAATAACTAAAATAATACAAGGAGGAATTCTTATGTTGAAACTCAAAAATTTACCATGGTCGGAAATTGGTCTGTTTGTAGGCGGTCTGCTGTTCGGTACTGCCGGACTGAAAATTCTCGGCAGTAAAGATGCAAAAAAAGTCTATACGCAAGCTACCGCTGCGGTACTCCGTGCCAAAGACTGCGTTATGACAACGGCTGACAATATCCGTGAAAATTGCAATGATATTCTGACAGATGCCAAAGAAATCAATGAACAGAGAGCTGCCGAAGAAGCCGCTGCTGTAATTGAAGATATTGAAATTCCTGACGAATCTGAATGCCCCTCTGATGAAACAGAATAATCTGTTCTTCTGGAAGGAGCGTGAATGCTTATGAAATGTAAAATCCTTCACGAATCCGCAAAAAGTATGCGCATCCGGCTCATGCAGAAGCATATGACCCTCACACAGGCGGATATTCTGGAATTCTATCTTCGTACACAAAACGGTATTACAGATGTCAAAGTGTTCGACAGAACCTGTGATGTGATTGTCCGCTATGACTGTCCCCGGAATACTGTCATTCAGATGCTTGCAAAATTTGCCTATACAGAGAAGAATGCTTCTCTTGTTCCGGAACGTACCGGGCGTGAACTCAGCCGGACTTATGAAGAAAAACTGGTGAGTGCTGTTCTGCAAAAAATTCTGAAAAGATGGTTGCTTCCTGAACCTGTCAGAATGCTGCTGATTCTTGGTAATGCAATGAAATATCTTCTGGAAGGATTGAAAACGCTCCTGAAAGGAAAACTGGAAGTCAGCGTTCTGGATGCCGCTGCAATTACGGCAGCACTCGCACAAAATGACTATGAAACAGCAGATTCTGTTATGTTCCTGCTGAAAATCGGTGATATACTTGACGAATGGACTCACCGTAAATCTGTGGATGATTTGGCTCGTACCATGTCTTTAGGTATCGAACAAGTATGGCTCAGAACCGGACAGCATGAAATGCTTGTGCCAGTCAGCCAGATTCAGAAAGCGGATGAAATTATCGTTCGTACTGGCAGTGTGATTCCGTTTGACGGCATTGTGATTTCTGGAGATGCTTCTGTCAATCAGGCTTCCATGACAGGCGAATCCGCACCCGTTCACAAACGGGAAGGCTCTGCCGTCTATGCTGGAACTGTGATGGAAGAAGGCGAATGTGTCATCCGTGTAGAAAAAACTTCCGGTTCTGGAAAATATGACAGAATTGTCCAGATGATTGAATCTTCTGAAAAACTCAAATCTCAGGCAGAAGATAAGGCTTCTCATCTTGCTGATAAGCTTGTGCCTTATAGCTTCGCCGGAACAGTGCTTGTTTATCTGCTGACCGGAAATCTGACAAAGGCATTATCAGTTCTGATGGTAGATTTTTCCTGTGCGCTGAAACTGGCAATGCCTGTGGCGGTACTGTCTGCAATGCGAGAATGCAGTCAACAGGGAATTACCGTTAAGGGCGGTCGTTTTCTGGAAGCCGTTTCCGAAGCTGACACAATTGTATTCGACAAAACCGGAACGCTGACTTACGCTTCTCCGAAAGTGTCGCAGATTATCACATTCGGAAATCATGAGGAAAATGAAATGCTCCGGCTGGCAGCTTGTCTCGAAGAACATTTTCCGCATTCCGTGGCGAATGCTGTTGTGAAAGCGGCTGAAGAACGGGGCTTGCTCCATGAAGAATGCCATTCCAAACCGGAATATATTATAGCTCACGGGATAGCAAGTTATGTCGGTGAACAAAGAGTGCTAATTGGCAGCTATCATTTTATCTTTGAAGATGAGGGCTGTTATGTGCCTTATGGTGAAGAAGAAAAAATCTGCTCAATTTCACGGGATAATTCCCGGCTGTATTTGGCAATTGCTGACGAATTAGCCGCAGTGATATGTATTGAAGACCCGCTCCGGAAAGAGGCGGCGAATGTCATTCAGGCACTGCATCAGCAGGGATTTTCCAATATTGTCATGATGACAGGTGACAGCAAGCATACAGCACGAGCCGTTGCTGAAACTGTCGGCGTAGATGATTTTTATTCCGAAGTGCTGCCCGAAGAAAAAGCCGGATATATCCGTCAGGTACATGAACAGGGCAGAAAAGTTATCATGATAGGAGACGGCATTAACGATTCTCCGGCACTTTCCGAAGCAGATGCCGGAATCGCCATCAGTACAGGAGCAGCAATCGCCAGAGAAATTGCAGATATTACCATTTCTGCCGAAGATTTATACACGCTTGTCGAGTTGAAACGCTTGAGCGATGCACTCATGAAACGAATCCGGAATAATTATCAGTTTATTATCGGATTTAATTCTATGCTGCTGATTCTCGGCATAATGGGCATTCTGACTCCGGCAGCATCGGCATTTCTGCATAATGGTTCGACACTTGCCATTGGCATGAAAAGTATGACAAATCTAAAATAAAAGTTACAGCAGGAGTTTTATTGCTCCTGCTGTTTTTTGTCTTTCAGATGATTTATCAGTATCATGCCGCTGAACGTGAGGAAAAATATCCCGTAAACTCTGCTGAAATTCTGTTCTCCGGTATAATTCTGCATCTGGTATAAAATCAGATACTGCTGATTCTGAATTCTGGTGAGCTGATTCCGGCTGAACCAGTATTCTGCATTTCCAGTTTCGGCATCTTCCGAAAAACATCTTGCTTTGAATTCTTTCAAAGACTGCTGATTCTGTTCCGAATCGGTCAGGATTCCGACAGACAGGACAGAACCATCTGTTCTGTCATAGCTGACAAGAAGATTTTCAGACTGATAATATATCTGAATGCAGTCGGCATACAGCACCGGAACAGGCTTTTTCCGGGAAAATTCTCCCAGAAAGAAACTCTGCTGATAATAGCCGTCCGGATGATACAAATGCAGATAATCGCCTGCCTGAATCAGGGTTGTTCCGGCAGAATCGGCACTGTACCGCAGAACAGAATATTCATCATGAAACTCCGTGACGTTCTGCAATGCCGGAACGGTTTCCGGAACAGGCTGTAACTCAAAAGAAATATGAGTTTCCGGAATTTCCGCTTCCGGTTCAGCATGAATCAGAGGATGACTTCGCTGTTCTGAAAAGTAATTGCCAATCATGCTGTGTTCTTCCTCGGCTTTCGTAACGGAATCATAACCGCCGAACTCCCGAATCTGCTGTGAATCTTTTGTCAGTTCCGCACAGCATAACAGTGTGCCGTTGAGCTGATAGGCAAAATATCTGCCGTTGGAATTGGAAATTTCAATCCAGTCATTATGCAGACAAGCCGTCAGGCTGGAATGGTCAGTCTTGGAATAGAATCCGCACAGAAACCTGCCTGTCCGGTTGTCGTACAGATTGACATAACTGCCCTTGACGACAGCGATATAATTTTCATCTTCGCTGAATGAAATGCCTCCGGAAAAACCCTGCCGGACTTCGGTATAAATAACGCCGGCATTGCGGTACAGTTCGTCCTGCACTTCCATACTGCTGAAAGCATACGGATAAGAATCAGAAGCTTTTACAGGAATTTCCGTCATGAATGCGCAAAACAGCAGAAGAATGCAGACAGCATATTTCATAAAAAATCACCTCTTGTTTTGCCGCATGATATAGATGATTATTTTACTGTTGCCTTGTGGAAAACTTTCTTGCCTTTTTTGATAATCACTTCCCCAGAGATTTCAATTTCTGTTTTCGGGTCAGTAATTTTTTCGTTGTTGATGCTGATACCGCCCTGCTGAACGTTTCTTCTGGCTTCGGACTTTGTCGGCACAAGACCACATTCTGTCAGCAGGTCAAGAATACCAATTTTTCCGTCAGTGAGTTTGTCAGCCGTCAAAACAGTGGAAGGCATATTTTCAGAATTTCCGCTGCCGCCAAATACTGCCTTTGCTGCTTCCAGAGCCTTGTCAGCTTCTTCCTTGCCGTGAACGAGTTCTGTCAGGCTGTAAGCAAGCAGTTCTTTTGCCTTGTTGAAGCCTGCGCCTTCAAGATGTTGTTCCATTTCCTCAATTTTTTCAATCGGCTCGAATGTCAGCATTTTCAGGCATTTGATAACATCGGCATCGGCAACGTTTCTCCAGTACTGGAAGAATTCGTAAGGGGAAGTCTTGTCGGGTCTCAGCCAAAGTGCGCCTTTGGCAGTCTTTCCCATCTTCTTTCCTTCTGAGTTGGTAAGAAGTGA
>DJXC01000151.1 GCA_002449575.1 Ruminococcus sp. UBA7014 | reverse complement strand
GAACCACGTCTTGTATGATTCGGCTTGTAGAATTTGGTTTTGATTTTCGGCAGGTCAGAAGCCTTGATTCCACATCCGTCATCAGCGACTTCAACACAGACATTTCCGTCTTTTTCAAACGCTTTGATTCGCACATGTCCGCCGGGGTCAGAATATTTGACAGCATTATCAATAATATTGATAAAAACTTGCCGGATTCTGTTCTTGTCACCATAGACAAATGGCAGCATTTCCGGCTCATCATATTCAATTTTGATGTTCTCCTGAATATTTTTATTCATGTAGATAAGTACTGCATCACCGAGTTCGGCGAGAACGTCCATAGTGGCTTTCTGGAGTGTAAAGTGACCGCTCTGCATACGGGAGAAATCAAGAAGTTCTTCCACCATCTGAGAAAGTCTTGCTGTTTCGTTGACAATGACATTCATACCTTTGCGGACAGTTTCAGAGTCATTGTCAGCATAGGAAATCGTCTCCGCCCAGCCTTTGATAGCAGTAAGCGGCGTTCTCAGTTCATGAGAAACGGAAGAAATAAATTCGTTCTTCATTTCTTCCGCAGTAGAGAGTTCATCAGCCATATGATTGATAGCCTTGCACAAATCGCCGATTTCGTCAGAATCCTGATACTGAATTCGGCTGGAGAAATCACCTTTTGCGAATTTTCCAGCCATATTGCTGACCTGTCCTATCGGCTTAATGATACTGCCGACAAAATAAATTCCGGTCAGTACAAGCATCAGCAAAATTACAGCACAGACAATGACAGCAGCAATAGTGACAGTGCCGACAGCCTTATCAATTTCAGTAAGTGAGCAAACCACCCGAACAGCATGATATTCAGTACTGATAGAAGAAATATCTACACAGACCGCCATGATTTTTTCCTGATTTTCAGCTTTGCCAACCCAGTAACCGTCTTTTCCGTTCATGAGATTTTCATAATCGGGAATTGCTGTATCTGCCGAGGGCGAAAATCCGGAAGAAGTCAGAATGACACGTCCTTTAGAATTAACTGCCATCAGTTCCATCTTATCTTTTGCAGAAAAACTCTCAAATGTACTGCGCATTTCGGAAGAAAGATTTGTTTCAGAATCCTGTGCATAACGGCTCAGGAGATTCACGACAGAAGTCAGTTCTCCAGTGAGAGTCTGCCTTGCACTGGTATAATAAAACGTCTGCGCCGCATAGACAAACGCAAGCACTATCGAAATCATAATAAGAATTACCACAGCGAGATTATTGGTAATCCATCGCTGTGTAATGCTTCTTTTTTTAGGGAAATTCTGTTTAAACTTTATCATTCCATTTATAGCCATAACCCCAGATAGTTACGATATACTGAGGATTAGAGGGTTCGTCTTCGATTTTCAGGCGGATTCTGCGGATATTGACATCAACAATCTTATAATCGCCGTAATAATTTTCACCCCAGATATGATTCAGGATACTGGCTCTGTCAAGAGCAGTATTTTTATTATTCATGAAGTATTCCAGAATCTGATATTCTACCTGTGTGAGGTCAATCGGAACACCGTTTTTGGCAACAGTACGGCTTTTCAGATTAAGTGTAAATGGTCCTGATTCAATAACAGGACTTTTTTCATCAGAATTGAAGCTCATGCACACACGGCGGTAAATAGCATCTACACGGGCAGTCAGTTCAGAGAGAGAAAACGGCTTTGTAATATAGTCATCCGCACCAATCATCAGACCGCTGACCTTATCCATTTCCTGTGTTCTGGCGGTCAGCATAATAATACCGAGTGTAGAGCTTTTTTCTCTGAGCCGTTTGCAGACAGTGAAACCATCAATACCGGGCATCATAATATCAAGCAGGACAATATCAAAATTGCCGTTTTCCTCCTCGAATTTCTGGAGTGCGCTTTCACCGCAGTTGACATCTACAACGTCATAGCCGGCACGCTTCAAATTAATGACAACACAGTCACGGATAACATCTTCGTCTTCGCAGACAAGAATACGTTTCATGAGTAACAGACCCCTTTCATTGCGTTTAATCCAGAAAATGAAAATATAATAAAATATCTCCGGCAGAGAGTGCCTGACCAGGTTCTGTCCGGACAAGACAGCTTGCTGTTCCTTTCGTATGTAAAAGCTGATAACCGGCATGAAGATGGTCATCCCGGTCAGCATCATCATAGGAAATATAGATTCTGAGCAGAATTTGCATTTCTTCCGGGGTATCGGCATCATAGCGGCAGAACTGAATTTCATTTTCTGTCATATTGTTAATAACTGTGACATGATTCTGCCATGATTCCGGCAGAATGAAAACATAGCCATCATTGATATTATAATAGCTCTGATATTCAGTAAGAATCTGATTTTCCTGCATAGCAAGCCAGTCTGTGCGCCGGAGCTGTTCCGATTCTGCTGCTGATTCATAGCCGGGAAATACCCGCTGTACAGGAATTTCCGGGATATTGTCATTATCAATATCCATAGAGAACAATCCGGAACGGCGGACAGTCACCTCTGCGGTTTTTCCGCACCTTTGGAGCAGATTCACAAGCTGAAGTTCCGATTCTGCATCAGCAGAGGATTCAAGACAGAGAATTTCTGTCTGCAAATTAGCAGTTCCGGTGGCAGCATCAATATAAAAAGCAATTCTGCCGTCAGAAAGTGTACCATAAATCAACTGCTGATATTCTGTATAATTATCTGTAAAGCGATATTTATATTCATGATATCTTTCATCTTCAGCGAGACGGTAGACGGCGGCATACGCCTGTTCCGAATTGCTGACTGCACCAAGCAAAATTAAATCCGGGAATTCACTTCCGCCAGTATCCACAACATCAAACAGGGCATAGCTGTGTGTCAGTGTTTGTTCGAGATAATTATTTTCATAGGCATAGACAGAAAGATATTTTTCAGATTGATTTGCAGTACTGTAACCGACAAGAATATTGATTCTGTTACTGCTGCCAAGCTGGGAAATCATTACTTTTTCGATTTCGGAGCCTCCTGCGCTTCTGTCACAGATAGACTGCCATCTGCCGCCGACTTTGTCGAGAATATTAATCCGCAGACCGCTTGCAGAAACTGTATTTTTTTCATAGAATACAATTGCTTCTTCTCCCTGGTCGTTGTCAATATCGGCAACGATAAAAGCGGAGAGATAGCTTCCGCTTTTGGGATATTTCAGCCGGATGTCAGAACCGGCAGCTTCCTGCAAAGCCTGATAAATCTGTTCCTGTTCGCCGCTGAGTTTAGGCGGTGTCAGCATGGTATCCACATTGATATTCACAGAACAGCCCGTCAGCAGCAGCGGCAGAAAACAGAATAATTTTTTCAGGAAATTCATCTTTCAGAGATAGGGATATATTTTTTCTTTTTCGGGATTGCCTTGTAAGCCGGACGGATAATTCTGCCGCCGGTCATGAGTTCTTCCATGCGGTGTGCAGACCAGCCAGCCATACGGGAAACGGCAAACAATGGTGTATACAAATCTTCCGGAATCTGGAGCATTCTGTAAACAAGACCGGAATACATATCGACATTGGCGCAGAATGTTTTTTCCGTACCTTTGATTTCTTTCATGATAACAGGTGTTAATCTTTCGATAGTATCCAGAAGATGGAATTCTGCTTCGATTTCCTTGCCTTCAGCGAGTTTAAATGCTTTTTTCTTGAGGATAACGGCACGGGGGTCAGAAAGTGTGTAGACAGCATGACCCATGCCATAAATCAGACCGCTGCCGTCACCGGCTTCTTTGCGGAGTACCTTCCGGATATAGTCAGCCACTTCGCCTTCATTATCCCAGTGCTTGACATTGGCTTTGAAATCTTCCAGCATTGCAGAAACTTTAATATTTGCGCCGCCGTGCTTCGGACCTTTCAGGGCGCAGACTGCTGAAGAATATGCCGAATAGGCATCTGTGCCGGAAGAAGTCAGCACACGGCAGGTAAATGTAGAATTATTACCGCCGCCGTGTTCTGCATGGAGCATCAGCAGGCAGTCAAGAAGCTGGGCTTCTTCTTTGGTGTACTGTCTGTCAGGGCGGAGCATGGAAAGAATTGTTTCTGCTGTTTTTTCCTCCGGTCGGAGGGGATGCATATATAATGTCTGATTATCGAAATGACGACGTTTTACCTGATAAGCATTTACCATAAGAATCGGCATTTTTGCAATCAGGCTGATGGCGGTTCGCATTTCGTCTTCCAGACTGGTACTTTCACAGTCAGCATCATAATAAGAATACAGAGACAGAATAGAACGTGCTAATTTATTCATGATATTCTTGGACGGTGCTTTCATCATCATATCAACAACGAATCCGGACGGCAAAGCCCGCTGCATAGAAAGATAGTGCTGAAAAGCTTCTAACTGGTCAGCTGTCGGCAGTGTGCCGAATAATAATAAATATGCTGTTTCCTCATAGCCATAGCGATTTTCTTTCTGGGCATTGTGAACTAAATCATAAATATCATATCCCCGGTAGATGAGTTCACCGGGAATGGCTTCGACTTCACCTTCATTGACAACATAGCCGTGAACATTGCAGATATTCGTAATTCCGGCAAGTACACCTGTACCGTCACTCCGGCGCAGTCCTCTTTTAATATGAAATTTCTGATACAGTTGCTGGTCAATTCTGGAATTTTCCTGCAAGTCTTTGCATAAATTTTGCATATCAGCATTTGAAAACATTTTGCTCATAAAATGCTGCCTCCTTGTATTTGATATATCTTTTGCTTATATTATAGCATTTTTTGAAAGGCAAGTCAAGAGGGGAAGACAATCTCAGGTAAAATTAAATCAAACAGGAGTGATTTTACATGAAAAGAAAATTGATATTTTACGGATTTTTATGCTTATTGCTGACAGGTTTGCCGCTGATTCCGGCAAAGCTGTTCACACCGGAACAAAATCCTGCTTCCGGAACAACAGAGTCTACAGAAGAATGCATGACAGAAACTGTTCCGGCAGAAGAAACATATTATCATGTACTGGATACTGACACCGGTGAAATTCTGGAAATTCCTGTCAGAGAATATCTGATTGGCGCAGTCGGCGCAGAAATGCCGGTATCTTTTGAGTCAGAAGCACTCAAGGCGCAGGCAGTCGCAGCGCATACTTACGCCGAACGACAGGCAGAACTTGCTGACCAGCGACCGGAACTTCACGGTGCAGACTTTTCCGATGATGCCAGCAAGTATCAGGCTTTTTATACAGAATCGGAACTCCGGAAACTTTATGGAACAAATTTTGAAGAAAATTATCAGAAACTGGAACAAGCTGTAGATTCTGTTCTGCATGAAATTCTTGTCTATCAGGGCGAGCCGATTATTGCAGCATTTCATGCAATGTCCGGCGGAAAAACAGAATCTGCAAAGAATGTCTGGGGCAGCGAAGTTGCCTATCTCCAGTCAGTTGACAGCAGTGCCGACAGAAATGCACCACAGTTTGAACAGAAAGCTTCCTATACGCCGGAACAGGTGAAAGATATGCTTTCTGCTGCCAGAGAAGGCTTATTTCTTGGAACAGATACAGCACACTGGTTTGGTGAGCCGCAATGTTCCGAAGCCGGAACAGTATTGCAGATTCCTGTTGGGACAAGTATTTTCACTGGTCAGGAATTAAGAACAATTTTCAGCCTGCGTTCAGCAATATTTACAGTAACTTATGAAGAGAAAAATTTTATTTTCACAACACATGGCTATGGGCATGATGTAGGCATGAGTCAGTATGGTGCAAATGCTATGGCAGTACAGGGAGCAGATTATCAAGAAATTTTATCTTATTATTATCCGGAAGCCGAACTGGAAGAAATTATCTGATTCAAAATTTTCATAAAACTGAACCAAAAGCAGAGCATGCTAATTTTTCTGTCAATCATTATCCGGCAAGTTCTGACCCTGTATCATCTGCAAAAAATGAAAGCTGAACTCCATCTTCCAAAGCAAATACATAAATCATTGTTCCACTGCCTACAGGCGCACTGTTCCATGCAGTATAATCCTGCTGCACCTCATTTGGAGTGCCATATATTTCTGTAAACTGTTGTATTTGGTTCTTCTGATACTGGAATCACTGGTGTTCTGACTTCAGGTACTGGAACATATACATCATCATTTGCTTTCTCATCAAAAAGGCTGTAAACGTCTGAACCTGTATGATGAAATCGAAATCTGCCAATATTCCTCAGATGCACATTACAAATCCGCTTTTCAGGCTCGTAATCAGAATATGGTTGACCGTTCAGATTTGGTTTTGTGTTGCATTGAGCATCAGTCGGGTGGTGCTTATAAAACAACTATAAATGAGCATTTCAACAATGAATTTGACAAAATGCACAAAAACGATTTAGCAGGCTAAATCGAGGAAAGCAGACTTGTCCTTTGAGGAAACGGCAATATCATAAAGATGGGAATACTGTTCTTTTTTGATTTGAAGTGCCATACTTTTGAATCCTGATAAAAAACAGAAATT
>DJXC01000015.1 GCA_002449575.1 Ruminococcus sp. UBA7014 | reverse complement strand
CTTCCACTACTCCCGAAACAACAACAACGACTACCTCCGAACCTGTTACAACAGATATTGTCACCCAGCTCGATATGAATCATGACGGGTTTGCAAATGCTGCTGATGCCTCTCTCCTGCTCCAGTATGCTGCTGCTGTCGGCTCTGATACCATCTGGCAAGCTCCCTATGAAGTTCAGGCTGTTGCCAATATCGGCGATATTGATTCTGATGGCAGTATTTCCGCTGTAGATGCTTATTTCGTTCTTCGATATGCTGCTCTTGCCGGTACAGGAAAACAGGTCACTTTTGAAGATTTGTTCTGATTCCAAAAAATTATTCTAAAAATACTGTTGACTTTATGAAAATTTTATGTTATAATGTCTATAGCAGTTGCGAAAGCAAATTGATTTTTTAAAATTTATTAATGAGGTGAATATCTTGGCAGAAATCAAACAAAGTCAGCAGCCGATTACAAATCCGGCTCTGGTACAGGCTATGGACGCTATGAAACAGGAACGTAACCAGAAAACAGAAATTACTTTTGTCAATCATGTAAAGGCAGCACGTTTCCTTGTTCCCGCAAACATTCAGACAGAACAGCAGGCTCAGGCAGACGCTAACGGCAATGTACAGCTCGTTGACCAGCCTAAAATCAGCTTCGTTCTGTTTAACAATGCAGAAGGTAAAAAATATTTCCCCCTGTTTACCGATATTGCAGAACTCCGCAAATGGCAGGAATCCAATAAACATCAGCTTGCTGCCCTGTCCTACAGAGATTTGTGTGAATTCCTGAAAAGAAATCCGGAAAACGAAATCTTTGGTGCAGTCATTAACCCCTTCGGTCAGAATATTATGATGCCGCTGGAAAGTCTGTTCCGAATTCAGAATACAGAAGCCATTGCTCCCGGTACACAGATTCAGATTGGCACACTGAAAGAAGAACCGACTGAACTGCTTGATGCACTCCGTCCGTATCTGGCAACCAAGCCGGAAATCAATAAGGCATATCTGCGTGTGATGAAACGTGAAGACAAGCCAAACCCGAATTTCCTGCTTGTCATTGATACTGATGTTTCTGGTGGTGAAGCTGCTATTAAAGAACTGTTTGACGGCATTGCTGCTGCTGCAAAACCGCATCTGCGCAATGTAGAACTGGCAATTGTTCCGACAGCAAATAAATTCGGTGCTGCTGCGCTTCGTGATGCTGTTCCCTTCTACGAAAAAGAAGGCGCATCTTCCGGCATCACCATGACAACCAACGCTGAATAAAAAAGCAGTCCCCTGTCACTGACGGGGGACTTTTTCGGACGGTACTCTCTCCATCGTACACTATGCTAGTGCGACTAAAATCAGTAAAAAGCAGCAATGGAAATCTGCTGTTTTTACTGATTTTATTCTAGCACTTTTGGATTCAAAAATCAACGGCATCACATGACATGTTGAAAAAAGGCGATATTCAGGGAAAATATGCGCTTCCCTGAATATCCTGTGCCGCCCTCTGTCGTCAAAAAGGACAGGGACATTTTTTATTTTTTTCGCTTTCGCAATTTGATGGCAAAGCATGACACGGCTGATTTTGTTGAATCGAATCAACATTTTCCATTCAACTGGAAATTTCCGGAGAACGGAGTTTGTGCAGTCGACTGCACATTTTGTAAACACGAGTTTATATTTTATCGTCTGGACTTTAGTCAGCTGTTTCCAGACCTTCTGCCTCGAATGCCTGTTTCAGGTCGTGAATCAGGTCGTTTTTATCTTCAATACCGATTGCCACACGGTAGAATCCGCCGTGAAATTCTTCCGGATACAGATACATTCTTTCATCATCTTCACCAAGAAAGACAATCAGAGATGCTGCATTTCCCAGAGATACCGCAGAAGTGAAAATTTGCAGATGTGTGACAACCCTGTTATATAAATCATGTTCACCATGCAGACCAAAACTCAGAACACCGCCGAAGCCATGCTGCATTTGCTTTTTAGCGAGTTCATGACCCTTATGAGATTTCAGACCCGGATAAGCTACAAAGCTGACACAAGGCTGACGTTCGAGCCATTCAGCAACAGCAAGCGCATTATCATTATGCACCTGCATTCTTAACGGGAATGTGGTACAGCCTCTTTGAATCAGCCATGCATTGAACGGACTGATACAGCCGCCAATGTTGACTTGTGCCTGATAACGGATTTTTTCCATATCTTCATGAGAGCCGATAATTGCACCACCCATGGAATCACCATGACCGTTAATATATTTTGTCAGACTTTCGACAACAAAATCCACACCATATGCAATTGGTCTGGTATTGTACGGAGAAGAAAATGTATTGTCGGCGGATACCAGAATATGATGTTCATGTGCCAGCTTGACAATCGCTTCAATATCGCAGATGCACAATGTCGGATTGCCGGGTGTTTCAAAATGGATTAATTTTGTATTCGGACGGATAGCCTTTTTGATTTCCTCAATCTCTGTACAGTCTACGATAGAAGTTTCAATTCCCCATTTTTCGTTCCAGAGTTCGTGGAAAATTCTGTAAGTGGC
>DJXC01000227.1 GCA_002449575.1 Ruminococcus sp. UBA7014 | reverse complement strand
AGATTATGATATTGATTTATTAATTAAATTAATTTCAGAGTTCAGGGAAAAATATCAGACAGAAGTCTACCTCGAACCCGGCGAAGCTGTGGCACTCAATGCTGGCTATCTGGTGACTGAAATTCTCGACATTGTAGAAAATCACGGTACAAAAGTGCTGATTCTCGATACTTCGGCAGCATGTCATATGCCGGACGTTCTGGAAATGCCGTACCGACCACCATTATATGCTTCCGGTCAGATGAACGAAAAAAATTTTTCTTACAGATTATCTTCCTGTACCTGCCTTGCCGGAGATATTATCGGAGATTACAGCTTTGATAAGGAAAAAAATATCGGTGACAGACTTTGCTTTGAAGATATGATGATTTATTCCATGGTTAAGAATAATACGTTCAATGGAATGCCTCTGCCGGATATTGGTATTCTGCATACTGACGGAAGCTATGAAATAATTAAAAAATTCAATTATCAGGATTTCAAGGGGAGATTATCATGACAACACCCAGAAATGACGGCTTTCATATGCCAGGTGAATTTGAACTGCATTCCGGAACAATTATGATTTTTCCGGAACGTCCCGGTTCATGGACATATGAGGCTGCACCAGCCCTGCCGAGTTTCCTGAAAATCTGGAAAGCTATCACAAGAGATGAAAAATTATATCTGCTTGTCAGTCCGGAAAAATATCATAAAGCCGAAACTTTGTGCCAAAATCTGAAAAATATCGAAATTCTGGAAATTCCGCAGGATGATGCATGGGCAAGAGATACTGCTCCGACTTTTGTCAGAAATTCCCAGAATGGAGAAGTTCGTGGAATTGACTGGCAGTTTAATGCATGGGGTGGTACTTATGACGGACTTTATGCTGACTGGCGGAAAGATAATGCCTTAGCTTCGGCATTCTGCCGGAAAAAAGATTTTTTATGCTATGATGCACAGCATTTTGTATTAGAGGGTGGTTCAATACACAGTGACGGGCAGGGGACTGTTATCACAACAGAAGCCTGTCTGCTGAGTCCCGGCAGAAATCCGGCATTATCCAAAGAACAGATTACTGAAAATCTGAAAGAATATCTCGGTGCAGACCGGATTATCTGGCTTCCGCATGGTATCTATCAGGATGAGACAAACGAACATGTTGACAATATCTGTGCATTTGTCAAGCCGGGGGAAGTCGTTCTTGCCTGGACAGACAACCAGAATGACCCGCAGTATGCTTTATCCTCCGCCTGTCTGGAAGTGCTGGAACAGGAAAATATCACGGTGCATAAACTCCACATACCAGATATTCCGGTATGTGTCACGGAACATGACCTCAGCGGTTATGTCTTCGCACCTGGAGAAGATACTAGAGAAGTCGGCGAACGTCTGGCGGCTTCTTATGTGAATTTCTATTTTACGAATCATGCTGTGCTGCTGCCGCAGTTCGGCGGTGAAAATGCTGTCAGTGATGCAAGAGCTGTCAGTATGATGAAACAACTCTGTCCGGACAGAAATATTATCCCGATTCCGGCAAGAGAACTCCTGCTCGGCGGCGGAAATATTCACTGCCTGACACAGCAGATTCCGAAAGGAGTGTAATCTCATGATTGTATCAGCCATTCAGATGAACTGTACCAGAGATGTACAGGAAAATTTAATGCATTCTGAAGCCTTAGTCCGGGAAGCTGTTTCCAAAGGTGCAAATATCGTCCTGTTGCCGGAATTATTCGAGCGGCAATATTTCTGTCAGGAACGCAGATATGCATATTATCATTTTGCAAAGCCTGTGCAGGAAAATGATGCTGTCCGGCATTTTGCAGAAATATGCAGAGAATTAAAAATTGTCATGCCGGTCAGCTTTTATGAAAAAGATGGCAATGTACTGTATAATTCCGTTGCGGTAATTGATGCAGACGGCAGTATTCTTGGTGTATACAGAAAGACACATATTCCGGATGACCATTTTTATCAGGAAAAGTTTTATTTTACTCCCGGAGATACAGGGTTTCAGGTATGGGATACAGCATATGGCAGAATCGGTGTCGGTATCTGTTGGGACCAGTGGTTTCCGGAAGCTGCCAGAGCTATGGCGTTACAGGGTGCAAATCTGCTGTTCTATCCGACAGCAATCGGTTCAGAACCGATTCTGAACTGTGACAGTATGCCGCACTGGAGAAGATGTATGCAGGGACATGCAGCTGCAAATATTATACCTGTGATTGCGGCAAACCGTTATGGGCTGGAGGAAGTTTTTCCCTGTGAGGAAAATGCAGGTCAAAAATCCGCTTTACAATTTTACGGTTCATCATTTATTACTGACGAAACAGGTGAACTGCTCAAACAGGCTGACCGTGCTGGTGATACAGTGCTGATTGCAGAATTTGATTTGCAGAAAATTGAAAATGCTCGTCTGGAATGGGGACTGTTTCGTGACAGAAGACCGGAACGCTATCAGATACTGACGGAAAAATAAGCAATCAAGGTGAAAAAATGGCAGTTTATTTAATTGATTATGAAAATGTTTATATCGAGGGGCTTCAGGGAATTGAACACCTGACCGAACAGGATTCTGTGCATATCTTCTACACACAGAACCGCTGTGGACTTACATTCGGACTTTATCAGCAGCTTATTTCCTGTAAGGCGGAAATTCATCTGAACGAAGTCGCTATGAGCCTGAAAAATAATGACCCTGTCAAAAATGCGCTGGATATTCAGTTGATGATGTTCCTCGGCTATGTCATCGGGACAAAGCAAAGTCAGCAGATTTATATCATTAGCAAAGATAAGGATTTCCGGCTTGGTCTGGAATTTTATGAGAACTATATCCGCTCTGAAGATGTGAATTTAAAAATTTGTTCATCTGTAGAAGCTTCTTTTCAGGAAGAAACTGCTGAACCGGAAGTACCACAGGCATATCAGAATTTTGTTTCTTCTCTGCGACAGACGGTTGAACAGGAAAATGCTCTGCCGGAAGAACTGATTTCTATGCTTGGTCAGAAATCGCCAGAAACAGAATATCAGAATCAGGTACATGAAGCACTCGGAAAAAATACAGATGCTAAGACAATCAAAGCTGTCTGTGAAATTATCGCTCAGGCAGATACACTTACAGATTTGAACAACGGATTTGCAAGAACTTATCATGATGGTCAGAAAGTGAAAGAATTATATCATAAATGCAAGCCTAAATTTGAAACGCTCCGGAAACTCGCAAAAGAACAGAAATAAACAGAATGCCGCTGTATTGCACATACAGCGGCAAAATTTTTTATTTTTTTCGGATAGTGAACAGCACCAGCAACGGATAAATTTCCAGTCTGCCAAGCAGCATATCCAGACTGAGCAGAATTTTCGCCCATGAGGAGAAACCGGCAAAATTTCCGGACGGGGAAATTTCATTCACACCAGGTCCTACGTTGTTCAGACAGGTAATGACCGCAGTTGCTGTCGTGCCAACATCATGCCCGTCAAGAGAAAGCAGCAGCATTGAAATCGCTGCCAGAAGCATGAACAGGACGAAATAAAAACTTACACTCCGGACAATTTCCTTATCGACTGCCTTTCCGTCACACTTGACGGAAACAACAGCACGGGGATTCAGCACACATTTGATTTCCCGGAAAGCGGTCTTGCCAAGCAGCAGAATTCTCATCACTTTCAGTCCACCGCCTGTTGAACCGGCACAGCCGCCCACAAACATCAGCAGAATCAGAATCATCTGTGACAGCGGCGACCAGTCTGTGAAATCTGCCGTAGCAAACCCAGCAGTGGAAATCATTGTCAGCACCTGAAAGAATGAATAGCGCATTGCTCTGAAGAAACTGCCGTAAATACTGGTAATGTCTGCGGCAATCACAAATCCCGAAATCAGCACGATACTCAGGAAAAAGCGGAGTTCTTCGTTTTTGAATACCTGTGAAAATTTCTTTGTGAACAACAGATAATACAGTGTAAAATTCACGGAAAACAGCAGCATGAAAACTGTGATAATAATATCAATATAGGCACTGTCATAAGCTGCAATACTGGCATTTTTCAGAGCGAATCCGCCTGTTCCGGCGGTAGAAAGTGCAGTGTTCAGAGCTTCAAAAAAAGACATTCTGTGTTCCGGCACAGGGTCGAAATTACTCAGCAGAAGCAGCAGCATTTCCAGAACTGTCAGACCAATGTAAATGCCGTAAAGTGTCCGGACGGAAGAACTCATTTTTGCGGTCAGCTTTCCGGCAGTCGGTCCGGGAGATTCTGCACGGACAAGGTGCATCGTCCGGGTATCGGACTGCGGCAGAATCGCCAGTATCAGTATCAGTACCCCCATACCGCCCAGAAAATGTGAAAAACTTCTCCAGAATAAGCAGGCATTCGAGACGGATTCAATATCATTAAGAATTGTTGCACCTGTCGTTGTAAAGCCGGAAGCCGTTTCAAATACAGCGTCTGCAAAGTTCGGAATTGCTCCGGAAAGTGTGAATGGTATCGCTCCCAGAATGGAAACCAAAATCCAGGTTGCTGCAACTGTTGCCATGCCGTCACGGGTATAAATATCTTTTTTTTCCGGTTTTTTGATGGTCATCAGCGTTCCGGCAAGAATCAGCACAGCGGCTGTTATCAAAAACGCTTTCAGGCTTTCCGGTTCGTGATAGATAATGCTGACAATCACTGGCAGAAACATCAGCAGACCCAGCACACGGATAATTTGTCCCAGCAGACAGCCTATCATTTTATAATTCATAATTCAGCTGTGCGCCCCCTTATCCCTCAAAAACGTCATCCAGACCGGAAACTTTCTGGCTTGTTGTGACGACAATCACACTGTCATTGAGTTTCAGACAGTCATCACCAGTAGGAATAATCCTCTTGTTATTCCGGATAATGCCTGCAATCAGGGAATAACGGCTTGTTCTTAGCTGTTTGAGCGGAACACCGACGTATTTCGCATTCTTACGGATGATAAATTCAATTGCTTCCAGTTTATCATCTGCCAGACGATAGAGTGATGTAATATTATCACTGCTTTCAGAATTTTCTTTTCCACGGATATATTGCAGAATCAGTGCAGCCGTGGTATTTTTCGGAGAAACAACATTTTCCAGTCCCACACTGTCAGAAATCGGCAGCAGGGAAGTGCGGTTGATTTTCGTGACAATCTTGTCCACACCTAATTTTTTGGCATATAGTGACAGAATAATATTTTCTTCATCAATACCAGTGAGGGTAATGCAGGCATCGGCATCAGAAAGCCCTTCTTCCAGAAGAACATTCTGGTCTGTGCCGTCTGCACAGATAACAGCCGCTTTTGAAAACCAGTCACTCAGCTGTTCACAGCGTTTCATATCCTGTTCGATAATTGTCACCTGCATTCCCAGTTCAAGCAGCTGCCGGGCAAGATAATAGCTGATTTTGCCGCCGCCGATAATCATAACTGTCTTGATTCGGTTTTTGACATCACCGAACTGTTTGTAAAATTTAGAAAGTTCGCTGTGTGCCGCTGTGATATAGATTCTGTCATTGCCGTGCAGAATGAAACTGCCGTCCGGAATAAGACATTCTTCGCCACGCATGACCGCACAGACCAGAAATCTTAATTTCAGTCTGGAGGGCAGGGAAGAAAGCATCAGTCCGTCCATAATACCGTCAGGGGCAACACGGAGTTCAGCAAGTTCCATACGTCCGCCGGCAAAGCTTTCCACATGCAGTGCATTCGGATAGCGAAGCATCCGGGCGATTTCGTTTGCAGTCTGATATTCGGGGTTAATCATCAGGCTAATGTCCAGTTCTTCACGCATAAAGACCATCTGTTCAGCGAACATGGGATTCCTGACACGGGCGATACTGTGTCTTGCACCGAGTCTGCGTGACATCATGCAGCACATAATATTAGTTTCGTCAGATTCTGTCATAGCAATGACAACATTAGCGTTTTCCACACCGGCTTCCAGCAGATTTTTGACAATCAGACCATTGCCCTCAATTGCCTGTGCATCGAAATTGTCTATAACGTTTGTCACCACTTCGGAATCTGTGTCCATGACAGTAATATCATGTCCCTCTTTGCAGAGAGTCTGGGTCAGAATGATTCCGGCTTTTCCGCCGCCGACAATTAAAATATTCAAATATGCTCCTTACTCCTTTCAGCGGAAATATCCGCTTATTTAATTATAGACTGATTTGTAACTTTTGTCAAGTCATCTGAAAAGATTCTCAGAAAAAAGCCCTCTGAAAGAACAGAGGGCTTTTTGACGGAGATGGTGGGATTCGAACCCACGAACCGGGATGAACCGGTCAAACGATTTCGAGTCGTTCTCGTTATGACCACTTCGATACATCTCCATAACCTCTGTCCGGAAATACCGGACAGAATGATTTATTTCAGGTTTCAGCCCGCATAGCCGACACCGGCAAGCGCACTGCTGACAAGAACGTCATTCGCATCAAAAGAATTCACTTTGCCGTCAGAATTGAAATCATACAGATTCCGATAAGCATCAGAGAACAGGCTTTCGTCGCTACCTGCACCAAGAGTAGCAGAAAGATTCAGAATATAAACGGCATCAATTGCATTGACAACACCGTCAAGATTGCAGTCACCGGGAATCGGTTCGGAATTTGCTACCAGTACATTGCAGGAAAGCGTATTGCCTTCTTCATCTGTAGCGGTGATAGTAGCCATACCCTGACCAGTTGCCACAGCAGTGCCGTTGTCTGAAACAGAAACAACATTTGCATCAGAAGAAACCAGCTGAACACCGGAACGGCTGATTCTTTCACTTGCGCCAATCTGCTGGAACAGCATTCCTGTGTATTTTAAAGTTTCAAAAGTCGGGAGGTCAACGTTTACTGTAATTGTATCACGAGAACCGTTGTCAGAAATGGCTGTTACAACAGTAGTACCGCTGGAAACACCAGAAATATTACCGTTTGCATCGACTGTTGCAACAGTCGGGTCAGAAGACTCAAAAGTCAGAATGCCATCGCCGACAAGTGCCGGTTTTACTGGAGTGTCGATATCAGAAATGACAACATTGTCATCTGCAAAATTAACTTTCTTGGAGTAGAAAATATTCATATCTGTCTTTCCGGAAATACCGTCTACATAGCCGGAAGAAGTATACTGCCACATCTGGTATTCGCCCTTGTAAGACGTTTCATTTGTATAATGTGCAAGCCAGATACCATATTTTGTAGCAAGATAATCCGGGTCAAGATATTCCAGGAAATAACTCTTGGAAGAATAAATTCCAGACTGATAGCCTGCATCCTGAAGGGTCTGACAGAAAGCCTCCGCAATGGCGGTACGCTGCTGAATAGTCAGGCTTGCACGGTTCAGACGACCGTTGACCCCATCACCCTCAGTCTTTTCCACATCGAAGTAAATCGGCATCTTGACATCATAGTCTTTTACACGGGAAATGCAGTATTTTGCTTCTTCGATAGCTTCCTGCACAGTAAGTGCCTGTGTAAAGAAATATGCACCAACTTTTACACCAGCTTCATTGGCTGCCTGAATGTTCTGATAAAACTTGGTATCTGTTGCCAGCAAACCGCCTGCATAACCACGGTAACCAATACGGATAATAGCATAATCAATACCGGAAGCTTTGACAGTTTTCCAGTCAATATTACCGTTGTAGAAAGAAACGTCAATCCCATCTACTTTGACACAGTCATCAAATTTACTGTTATGTACAAGATTTGCAGCACTTGCAACAGAAGTGGAAACAGGCTGCTGTGTATCAGCAGTAATGACTTTAAATGTTTCCGGGTCGTCAGCATTACCTTCATAACCGGTAATCATGGCATCTACAATTTCAGCATCCTGACTGTTTGCAGTTTCTGCATCTGCAAAATGATTTACGACAAATCCGGGCAGATACTGAACAGCCAGCAGAGCTGCTGCAAGAACAGCTGCTTTTTTTACAAACTTCATTGATAAAATTCTCCTTTTTGCATATTAGCATGTTTCATAAGTTGAAATTTTTCGTGATGAAAATTTCTTGTGCGATTCAGAATATTCGGTTCGGACAAGTTTAAGTATACCACATTTCGGCATCTCTGTCAAGTTTTTTATCTGATTTCCGGCAATTTCCACAAACAGAAAACATGTTTTCTTGATTTTTCCTGTGTGATATTTATAAAAATGCATAAACGAAGCTTAAAAAAATCCGAATTATTTGTATAAAACATGAAAATTCAAAAAAAATTCAAAATTCAGTTGCATTTTTTTCACAGATATGCTATACTGAAATTGTGCATAAGTTACAGAAATCAAGCTTTTCTGCCGGTGTCTGCGTGCCGGATTTTTGCACACCTATTATTTTTTACTATTTTTATTTTCTTAAGAGGAGGAAATTTTTTATGATGAAAAGTAAAAAAAGTCTGAAAAATCGTCTTGCAGCGGGGTTGATGAGTGCTGCTATGATGACTTCTGCGGGAGCTGCTGTTCTGCCAAATATGACAGCTTCTGCTGCTGATAATGATTATTATGAAGCACTTGCTCTGTCATTGTATTTTTTTGATGCAAATGCCTGCGGCAGTGATGTTGACAGCAATGCCCTCACATGGCGTGGAAATTGCCATGTAGAAGACGAAAAAGCACTGCTCTCCAATGCAACTAATTTTGATTCTTCCTGTCAGTCTCTGGTTGACCCGGATGGTGACGGTAAAGTTGATGTCGGCGGCGGCTATCATGATGCCGGTGACCATATTAAATTTAATCTGACAATGGGCTTCGGCATGTCTTCTTTGGCAATGTCCGAATATCTTAACCCCGGCATTTATGCAAAGGCTGGTTGTCAGGAACATATGATGGCTATCCTGAAAAGAAATGCAGAATACATGATGAAAACAACATTCCTGAACAACTCCGGCGAAGTGGCTACTATCTGTCATGTTGTTGCTGATGGCGGTGTTGACCACAGCATGATGACTCCTCCGGAATCTCAGCATTATGACAGAGCGACTTATTGGCTGACTGCGAACAGCAATAACTCTGCTGTCTGCGGTGAAATGGCTTCTGCACTTGCCGGTGCTGCCTATATCTGGAAAGATTCTGATTCTGCTTTTGCAAAAGAATGCCTCAAATATGCAAAGGCAATTTATAATTTCGGCACTCAGCATAAAGGCAATTATCTCGGCGGTCTGGCTGGTTATTATGATGCCGATTCCATGTGCGAAGATGAACTGGCTCTGGCACAGGCATGGCTTTGGATTTGTGGCGAAGGTTCTAAGCCCACACTGACACCTTCTCAGGGCAACTATAACGGCGTATATGACTATTACCGTTATACATGGGACAAGGTATGGCAGGGCTATGCTGCTATGATGTACAAAGCAACCAAAGACAGCACATTCAAGTCCGAACTGGAATTTGAAGTCAATAATGCAGGCGGTGTTGCAGAAGGCAAATACAACGGCAATGGCTGGGGTGCTGCACGTTATAACTGTGCGCTTCAGATGAGCGCATTGGCTGCGGCTGACGGAAATGCTTCTTCTCCTTATGCAACGGGTGCAAAATGGCAGATGGATTATATTCTCGGCGGAAATCCGCTGGGTTACAGCTTCCTGATTGGTTACGGCAACAAATGGCCGACACACTATCATCACAGAGCTGCCAACCCCGGAGACCTTTCCAATAATCCGGAAGCAAAATATACTCTGTACGGCGCACTTGTCGGCGGTATTGACGCATCCGGCAACTATGAAGACCATTCCGACAAGTATCAGTATACAGAACCGGCTTTGGATTATAACGGCTGCTTTGCACTTGCTTGTGCTGGTCTGGCTAATCTGTACGGCGGCTCTGACAAGGCGGCTGCCAATATTGTAAGTTCTGCTTCTGAAGTGACTTATCCATTCAACTTCCTGAGTGAGTCTGCTGTGATAGTGACACCTACTGAAGAACCGACAGAAGAACCTGTACAAAATCCAACGGAATCCACACAGAATCCGACAGAATCTACCCAGACTCCTACAGAATCCGGTCAGCAGACCACTTCCGGCGAGGTAGAAGCAACTGTTACCCAGAAAACCGGTACATGGGAAGAAGACGGTTCTCCTCGTACTTACTGGGGAGTAGATACGAAAGATGCCAAGAAAGTAATTGTGACTCTCAAAATTACTTCCAGTGATACAGAAGCAAGCGGCTGCTTCAATCCGTCCAATGCCAAGGACTACTGGGAACCGACTGACTGGAAAGCAAATGTTTCTAATGGTACTGTAACTCTGGAATATACTCCAAAAGATGGTGAATCTTTTGTAGATGTCCATGTATGGTGGCCGAAAAATGCTGCTGAACTTGTCAGTGCTGTAAAAGTAGTTGACCAGGCTGACACAACACCGACTGAACCGCAGCAGCAGCCCACAGAGGCACAGCAGCAGCCTACAGAGGCACAGCAGCCCACAGAAAATTCCACCAGCCAAATCACAAAATATGGTGATGCTGACCTCAGCGGCAAGGTAGATATTCTGGATGTCATCAGCATTAACAGAGCTATCCTCGGTAAAGAAAAACTGGAAGGCAGCGGACTTGCTAATATTGACTTCAACAAGAACAGCAAGCCGGATGCTTCTGATGCGCTGACCGCAATGAAACTGATTGTTGGTCTGCTGTCCGAAGCTGATGTCCGCTAAAAAAATTTAATAAAAAATAAAATCCCGTCCATGTTCAGGGCGGGATTTTTCTGTATTTAATTCTGTAACAGCGGCAGAAGCACAAAGCCCAGCAGCGTCGCAAATGCCATGCATAATACAATAATGCGCATAAACATACTTTTTTTTGGTTTTGTCTGTTTCAAGAAAAATCACCTCGTTTCGGTTACTGTCTGCGGAACAGGAGAAACGGCTTCTGCAAGTGTATCTTCCGGAAAATTGCCGTCAGCAGCCTGCTGTTCGCCGTTCAAAGTTTCCTGCTGATTTTCGCCGGATTCGTCAGAATTTTCAGAAGTGTCAGTTCCGGATTCTGTTGGACGAAGCGAATCCCAGATACTTGTTGTAGCAGTCGTTTCGATGATACGGGAAGCAAGAGCTTCACCCTGATTCTTGTCACGGCGTTTCTGATTGATTTCGTCAATATGTGTAATGCTGTGAAGTGTCCAGAAAATAATCACTAGCATAATCAGAATGCCCACACCTGCAAATACAATCCGTTTCATGTTCATGATAATTCCTCCTGTAGCAGCCATGCTTCCTGCGGAGTGAACAGTTCTTCCGACTCAGCAGGCTGAAATCTCCAGTCAAAAATATTTTCCGGCTGAATTTCTGTTTCATCGCCTTCCTGATATGCTGAAGCCAGTTCAGAACTTTCCAGCCAGACTGCTTTTTGACTGTCAGGCTGAATTTTTGCCCAGAGCAGGTCAAAATCATATTCTGCATCCTCATCACAAGGAATCATGAGCCGGATTAATGCTTGTGTAAACGGGTGTTCCATAGCTTTTTGCAGAAGAGGATACGTTTTTTCTGCCAGCCGTGCAATACGATTTCTTTCACTGTGCAGAACAGGCAGTTCAATCGTTTCAAGATTCGGAAGATGATGCAGATTCAGCACACCAAACAGAACATCTTCTTTTTCGGAAACAGCAGCACTGTCCGGAGGAAGTTCACAGAATACCGTTTCCGGATTCTGCCAGAAAATGTGATATTGCTCCTGTGTTTTCTCACTGCGGCAGACCGTAATACAGAGATTTTCATCCGGAAGATGATTCCTGCTGATACACATAGCCGCTGTCCTGTCCAGAATATCGGCAAACGCCTGGAAATTTTCAGTATCTGCGCCCACAAATTCCAGTTCCCGGAATCCACATGCCGCCAGACCTATTGTAATGCCCCAGACTTCATTTTTTTTCTGACTGCCGCCAAGAAACAGAGAATATAAATCATGCGGAGAAATACCGTCTTCATAAGTGCCGGCAAAGTTCACCCATCCGGACGGATATGCTTTCAGGGCAGTCATGTTGACAATGCCGCTGAGTTCCGGAAACAGGGAAGATAAAAATTTCATCACAGCATGATAGCTTTTCAGCGGTGTGCCGGAAAGTTCTGTCATCAGTGCATAGCAGCACGGAGATTCCAGAAGTGCAAGCAGTTCTTCCTGTTCCATGCCCTGTATAGGGGCTTCTTCCAGAGGCGGTGCAGATTTTGCTTCCGAAATAACGAAATCCAGCGGTATTTCTTCGGAAGATACAGAAATATAGCAGGCATTTTCATCACGGGAATATGAAAGTGTTTCCAGATTCTGAATTCTCTGTTCCAGTTCTTCAGCAGAAACTTTCTGTTTCAGGAAAACAGCAATCGCTGTCTGTGATTTTTTCACAAGACCGTGGACAGATTTCATTGACTCTGTAAAAACCTGTTTTTCGTCAAATTTCGGAAGTTCCTGTTCGAGCAGAGGAAGAAAATAATTTCTCTGATTCCGGTCATCTAATTTCTGAGAAATTTCTTTTGCTGTTTGATAGAAGAAATCAGCCAGTTCTCTGACATGCCAGCCATCACCGGAAGGCTTGACCGGAAGTACACCAAGCAGAGGAGAATGAACAAATTGCATTTCACAGGAAATTGTTTCCAGAAGCCGCCATGCCCCCCGTGAAAACAGCATTTTCATCATGGGATTATGGCAGTTCATAAAGTTTTCCAGCGAATACTTGAATAGTCTCCAGCCCTGATTATTGTCAATACAACTGTAGATTTCCAGAAGCCAGCCGGCTTCCCGTAGAAATTCCTGTTTTCCCTGAATCAGCGCATTGCACAGATTTGCATAATATGCCGCTTCACTGAAATTTTTCTGCAAGAAATAATATCTTGCCAGACTGGCATAAGTCACATGAGGAATTTCAGCACAGTGTTTCTCATGCTGTAAAATTGGTTCAGCAATTTTCAAAGCCTGTTCCGGATTGTTTTGGGCAAGTGCAATTTTCATTTCATAGTTTAGTTCACAGGCTTCGCAGTCGCTGTTCCTGTTACGGGGATAGCGTTTAAAATTTTCATAAGCCCGGAAAGCTTCTTCCGGGTGAATTTCCAGCCAGAAAGTTGTCAGCTTCATATAGTAAGTTCTGAGCGAAAAGCCATACTGCTGACTTCTTTTTTTGAATTCTTCAAAATAATGATTCACTTCTGCAAGCGGAATCTGGTAATAATCATCCAGATTGCCAATCAGCCACTTGAATGCCCACATCATATCATGATACATATCATCCTGCAATTCCGGATGTTCATCAAAAATTCTGAGATATTCCGGGAAACATATCATGCCTTTGAAATTATCGCCGTGTATGGTCGATTCTTTAATATACTGATACCGGAAATATAATCTCCAGTAATGTTGCGCTGCATCATCAGCGTCCTTGACTGCCTGTGCAATCGTTTCGAGCCGAGCTGCACCATGTTCCATATTATTTATCTGATGAATTATCTGCTGTGGTGTAAACACAGAATCACTCCTTTCTGTTTATTCAGCGATAAGTTCGACAGAACTGCCGCCGAATTTCCATGAATTGCCCTTGCTGTCCTTTAACTGTCCCAGACAGGATTTTATTTCATACGGAATTTTATTTATTTTCACGTCACAGCCTTCTCTGGCACTTCTGAAATTTGCTGTGTAAGGCTGTCCGAATGCCTGCAATACCAGAAATTCAAGATAATGTCCGACAGTTTCCCCCAGTTGGGAAGCTTCTTCTGTTTCTTGTCCGGACTGCTGTTTCGAGATAAATTTCTGATAGCCGTCAAGAAATGCATCTGCATTCATTTCCGGAAGTATTTCCCGTTCTTTCTGAATGCCGTACCGGAGCATAAAAGAAGGCTGTCCGTTTTTCTTTGTTCTGACATTTGTCCAGCGAAGTTTGTAAACTTTCGGTGCATCTTTGCTGACATGCCGACTGGCAGCTGATTTTTCACAGACTGTAAAATATTCAGCTTTCAAAAATTCGTCTGGTGTAGTTGTGATAAACTTGATTTTGTAGTCCTTGCCTTCACTGTACGAAAAGACTAACAGCATCTGTTTATCAGGATACCGGCTTTTCAGAATTTTTTTATAAGCGTTCAGGTATTCCTGAATTTCTGCAAAAGAAGCATTTCTGGAAAGCACTGGTGCAGCGGCTGACGGCTGTATCTGCACATCTGGTACAGAAGCATTGGAAATCACAACTTCGCCGTCCGCATTAAATGTAAATTGCAGTTCATCCCCGGCTTTCAGCCCTAAATATTGCTGAATTTCCGGCGGAATGGTGACTTGTCCCTTTTCGGAAATATTTGCGAATGCGTTCATAATCAGCACTCCTTATGTGATTTATTCTGTTAGTGAAATTTGTCATCAAGCAAATGCAGCATTCTGGAAAATACATCTGTACCATTGCGGCTGTCGAATTTCTGTACCCAGCCGTCAGCCGCCTGATAAAAATATTCTGCAATTTTTTCCGGCGGATTCCGGAAAATTTCAGAATCACGGGCAACCCGGAGCTGTTCCAGAATGACATGATGTTTTTCTTCGTTCATGGCACGGAACAGATGATACGAACCAATTGCAAACAGCATTTTCAGCAGCGGATTTTTAGAAGTCTGATATAATGCATAATGAATGCTGAACAGTCGCAGTCCGTCCGGAATTTTCGTGATGCTGTACAGTGTCAGCAGCGTACCGATAATATCCAGATAATATGGGTCACAGGCAACTCGCCGTTCTGTCAGAAAGGCATAGTGTACCGCATGAGCATACTGTTCACGCTCCAGATAATAACGGATAAAGTCATGATAAGTTGCCTGCGGCAGTGCATTGGATTTCAGCTTTCCGGCGAAAATGAGTTTTGCCGCTTCCAGAGCTTTTTCTTCTTCGCCGATTGTCAGATAATACATTGCCTGCTGGTCATAATACAAAGCACGTCCGTCAGAAATATCATCAAGCGGTTCTTCCAGAAAACGATAAAAATCCGCTGCTGCAATTGCCTTGTCCACGTTCAGATAAAACAGACAGTGTTTCATATAGTAAATACTCAGACTTTTGCCCTGTTCCAGCAGCATTTTCTTGAACAGCCGGAAATAACTGTCAATTTCGGCTCTGGAAATCTGCGGAAATTCCGGTGCAGCTTCCACAATCCACTTGAAACAAATCAGCATGTCATGAGAGATACGGGCATCCTGATACAGACTTTCATGCTTTTCATAAAGCGAAAGCATTTCCGGAAAAATTATCATTGCAAAATATCTGTCACCACAGAAAATAGATTCTTCCAGATAGTCATAGCGAAAACGAAACTGCCATTCCAGAATCTGCTTCTGGTCTGCTTCGGTAATTGCTTCACGGATACGTTTCAGACGTGGTTCGCCACGGTCAAATAAATAAAATTCATGTTCCAGACTGGAAAAATCAGCCATCACGAAAGCCCCCATTCTATCAGCTTGATAAGATTCTGATTCAGCAGAGTCATTTCTCCGCCTTGCAGAGGAAATCTGCCTGTCAGCAGATGCTGTACATACAGAATTTCCATACAGGTTTTCTGCCGTGCAGGGTTTTCCAGTGTGATAAGTTTCTGAATCAGGTCATTGTTCCAGTTCAGGAAAAGAGAAGCATGACTGTCCTGAACTTCTTCGGCAAATGCATCCAGCATAGAGAAAAACAGGTCATGTGCATTTTCTCTGGAATGTTGAATTTCACGTTTGATGTCAGCATTTTCATCAAGCATGTAGAATACAGGAAGCTGGGCAGGGGAGAAGGCTTTCAGTTCAGCAGTGCAGCCGAACGGACGAAGAGCCTGCTGTGTGCTGTCAAGCAGCTGCCGGGCTTTCCGGAAGGCATCTGCCGGCGGTTCACTGAGAAATTCTTCAAACGTTGTATACTCCAGAGGCACAGCGACAAAACTGTTGTCATATTCCTGCATCATGCGCAGAAGCTGTGCATCATAAACATAACAGGCATTGACAAGAAGCTGGTTCTGTGACAGCATCAGCGCAGAAGTCCGGTGGAACTGGTTCATGTCAAGAGCATAGCTAACCGCTTCAGTATGCGTGAACAGTTCCTTTCCGGTGAATTCGCCCATATTGGTTTCAAACTTGAAAAACGGGATAAATGTCCGGAAAAAAGCTTCATCTTCACACGCCATAGACTTTATCGCCATAAAGTGAATCCGGATAATTTCCCGGAGCAAATCCGGATTGCTGACAGAAAGATTTGTCAGATAATCAGAAATGCAATTGCTGAGTTCTTCCCGTGCCTGTGCCAGAAGTTCATCTTCATAGAAACTTTCACGGGAAGCCGTCGGTCTTAGTTGGGAAGTGTTCAGAAAACATTGCAGAAAGCCTGACCATTTTGGCAGAATGCTTTCACCGTCTTCGGTCAGCAGCATGTTCTTGAGATAAATCCTGTGCCGGTTCTTCGCATGGAGTGAAACTGCATGAGGCATGATATATGCCACACCGCTGAACAGTCCGCTTTTCGATTCCAGAGGAATATAGCCCAGAAATTCCGTCTCGAATAATTCCTTTCCAAGGGAAAGAACCTGTCCGGAAAAGCTTTCGCCTGTCTCTGGAAAACAGACATTGATTCTTTCTTCCGAACCGTCCGCACGGCACAGCAGCACCGGAAACGGCAACGGCAGACCGTAATATCTGACCAGTGTACAGATTTTTTCTTCTGTAAAATAATTTTCACAGCCTTTTTTTGCCCGGATAATCACTTCTGTACCTTCCGGAACGCTGTGACTGTCTAATTCCGTAATGCTGTAAGTACCGTCCGGACTGCCCCGGAATTCATAGGCATGTGCCGGATTTTTTACGGATTTGGTTTTCATGACGATTTCGTCCGTCACCATAAAACATGACAGCATTCCGATACCAAAACGCCCGATATAATCTTCCAGAATTCTGCCGGTCTGCAAATCCCGTTTGGAAGACTGTCCAATCACGGCAAGAAATTGATGAATTTCGTCTTCGGTCAGCCCTGTGCCGTTGTCTGCAAAAGACAGGCTTGCAGAGTCCTGTATCCGGATTCTGATACAGCCTTGCTGAAATGCCGGGTCAAGTAATTTTCTGCCGCTGATAGCATCTGTTCCGTTCTGAAGCAGTTCCCGGACAAATACGTCCGGACTGCTATAAAGATGATTGGCGAGAATGTCAATCATGCCACCAAGATTGACTTTGAAAAGAAACGGCTCTGACATGCGGATTCCTCCTGTTTATTCCTTCCTGAGATAACGGGAAGTTTTCTTTCTTTTTTTCTGTTCATACATCAGTGAATCTGCTTCGCTGATAAGTCCGAACAGTGTATCTTCTTCACTGACTTTGGTCACCATCATGCCAATGCTGGCATCTATGATATAAGGCTTGCTGATAACATGATTAATATCAGAAATGCGTTTGATAAGCATTCCTTCCATTGGTTCAACATCGGCTTCGTGCGCATTGCCGCCGAAAATAATAAATTCATCACCGCCAAACCGGGCACAGATTTTGTCTTCGTTGCAGCAGTCCTGAATTGCTATTGCCAGACGCTGTAACGCAAAATCACCTTCTTTATGACCATAATTGTCATTAATCATTTTCAGTCCGTCCATATCAATGAACGAAATCAGTACACTGGTTTTTGTTTTTTTGGCATCTTTCATAATTTTGTCTGCCATGCGGATAAAGCCGTTCCGGTTAGCAATACCGCACATAGGGTCTGTTGTATACAGTACGTCCAGTTCATGAATGACATTGCCCAGATGAATCAGTTTCCGGATATTTTCGATAGAATTACTGATATTCAGCATCAGGGAATGACACAGCATACTTTTGATGGGGAAGTCGCCGTTGGTAATGACATAATAGCCAAGACATCTTTCACGGAAATGCAGCGGCAGAAAATAACTGATATTGCCGCCGGTTTTCGGCTGTTCCGGAAACATGTCTTCACTGTGGAAATTTGCCACACTCCGGATTTCGCCCTTGTCCCAGATAAGCGGCGCACTCATGTTCCGGGTATAGCCGTATATCTGATAGGCTTCTTCTTTCTGCCCCAGTACATCATGATACACCCCTTCCCATTCAGAACACAGGCAGATACAATATTTTTCACAGTCTATTTCATTGATAAAATGACTGATGACTTCAAAATTTTCTGCAATGGTTTCAGATTCTGCCAGTTCTGTGGTCATTCTGTTCAGCAGGGAAATATCATTCCGGCAGTCGTCAATTAACTGGAATGTACTTTTTTTATACTGTCTGATATTTCTGGAAATGTCAGTACAGCAGCCGCAGCTTTCTGTAAAAACAGGTTCAGCATCCAGTATTTTACAGTGTTCGGTTTCTTCACCCATAAGGACATGCAGCAGCATTTCACAAGCCCGGTAACCTGCATCATTCAGCGGTCTGGAAACTGTTGTCAGCGACGGACAGTAATGTCTTGCATTATAAGTATTATCAAATCCGGTGACAATAATATCATCCGGTACAGAATAGTCATGTTTCTCCAGTTCGGCAACAACTGCCAGAGCCATGGCATCATTTGCGCAGACAATGGCATCCGGCACAGGCATTCCCGCAGCCATGAATGTTTCAATTGCCTTTTTGCCGTCCACAGCACGGAAGTCACCGAAATATACCTGATTTTCCCCGATTTCCAGATGATTTTCCTGCATTACGTCACAAAATGCCTGATACCGTTCCCGTGCTTCCGGATTTGCCTGAGGACCTGCAACACAGCAAATCTGTTTTGCATGATGTACCTCAATGACATGCTGTATCATTTCACGCATTGCCTTTTTATTATTAATCCGGACATGATAGAAATCCGGGTCTTCTTCTCCGTCAAGTACTACTGTCGGCAGACCGGATTTTTTTACTTTACGGATAATTTTTTCTTTTTCTTCCGGATTGCTGATAGTATTTGTCATTAAAATCACAGCATCAAATTTTTTTAAATTAATCAGTTCATAAATATTATATTCTCCAATATCATAGCGGCTGCTGGCAATGACACCGCTGAAGGAGGCAAAACAGGAAATATTGGCGTGATATACTTTGGCACAGTCAATAATGCCTTCGATAATACTGTTCTGATATTCTTCGTCAATTCCTGCTACAATAACAGCAATATTGCGGATATGTTTCACTGTTTCCTGATAATTCATAATTCTCACCATTCCTTTTGAAGTGTTATATTTCATTCATGCAGAAATTTTTGTCCTGTTTCTGCACAGAGTATTTGCTGTGATGTAATTATTTTTATTATAGCATATTTTTCAGGAGAAATCAAGTATTGCAGCCTGTTTTTTTACGGCACAGAAATTCTTTCATGGCATATGATATAGTATTCCGAAGAAAGGAGGATTTTTGCTTATGGAACTTCATGCTTTTGAACTGCTTGCCAGCGAAACGGAATCCGGAACGGAAACAGCAGAGATGTCCTGTTTACAGCCACAGCCGGAGCAGGTGTTTCCGGATGTCACACCGCCGGGGATGGCTTATGTTCCTTATCAGCTCTGGAATGATGATATTTATAATGCACAGACGGGTATCCAGCAGGGAACAATGTTTCCGGTTCTGGATTTGCCGTTTGCGCCTGCCGGAGGTGACTGCTCATGAACCGCCGGACACAACTGCTCAGAGCGATTCAGAAATACGATTTTGCCCTGTATGACCTGATGCTCTATCTCGACACCCATACCAGCTGCCGGGAAGCACTTGCACTGTTTCGGAAATACAAGGAACAGCGTGAAAAAGCAGTGAGAGAATATACGTCCCGTTTTGGCTCTTTGCAGGCTGACCAGCAGCAGAATGCACAGGAATGGGAATGGGGAAAAGGTCCTTATCCATGGGAAAAGGAGGCGAATTAATCAGCTATGTGGATTTATGATAAAAAATTACAGTATCCCGTAAAAATTAAAAATCCTGACCCTCGCACGGCTCAGATTATTATGAGTCAGATTGGCGGTGCAGATGGCGAATTAACTGCTTCTCTCCGGTATCTGAATCAAAGATATGCTATGCCTACAGATGAAATTAAGGGACTTTTGACAGATATTGGAACGGAAGAACTGGCACATCTGGAAATTGTCAGTGCAATTGTCTATCAGCTGACCAGGAACATGAAGCCGGAAGATTTGCAGAAATATGGATTTGACAAATATTTTGTTGACCATACAGCCGGAATTTATCCGGCAAATGCAAACGGCATTCCGTTTACAGCGGCTTATTTTCAGTCAAAGGGTGATGTTTTCGCTGACCTGACAGAAGATATGGCGGCAGAACAGAAAGCCCGTGCAACGTATGATAATATTCTCCGTCTGGTAGATGACCCGGATGTGCTTGACCCGATTCGCTATCTTCGTCAGCGTGAAATTGTGCATTTTCAGCGTTTTGGAGAAGCTATGCGCATGGTGCAGGACAGACTCGATGCAAGAAATTTCTATGCCTGCAATCCGTCTTTTGACAAGAAATGCGGCGCAAACTGTCCGAACAGATGCAGTCATAAGTAAAGAATTCTGCACAGCGTTCCCCGGAATGCTGTGCAGAATTTTTCTATCAGATAATTAAATTTCCGGTCTTGTCAGCTGTCTGGATGGTCACACTTGCACCAGAGTTGAATTCCAGAAAATCAGCTTCCATGCCGTCACTGAAAATAACACCATTTTCCGGCATATAAGAGAAAATTTGCATCTGATGCTGAATCTTTCCGAATACAATGTTTGTTCCGGTTGTCTTTGACGGAAACGGCTCACGGACGGAAAAATACAAATAATCAGAATCATACCTGAAATTTTTTGGAATTGGCAGTGTTTTCTGAATGCCGTAATAGCTGTCGATTCCGGATGCCCCTGCAAGAATGCCTTTCAGCCAGCCAGTCGCACCGAGTCCGGTAGAGATAATTACACCGCTGGAGGACTGCATTTCAGATTTCCCGTCAAGAGAAATTTCATATCTTGCGGAAACATGCGTTTTCTGTCCGATAAACAAGTCGTTGACAGCGTATAGTTTCTGCCCGTCATTGAGCAGGGCAGAGGCGAGTGTAATAGATTTGAGCGGACGCTGTTCAGCTTCCGGGAGCAGTTTTTTCAGGTCTTCTGGCACAAATGGAAGTAAAATGCCGTCATACTGCGAAATATCCGGATTCACACCAATCACTTTCTGACGGTCAAGATATTTCATAGCATTCACAACAAGTCCGTCACGCCCGAGGACGATAATCAAATCTTTTTCTCCGAAGATATAATTTGTCAGATATTCTTTTTCGAGAATCTGCACTCTGCCGAACTGCCGGAGAATTTCTTCTGTTTTGTGCAGAGCATTTTGATAGGTTTCGTGTTGGTGCTGATATTCGGAAAAATCACCGCCGTGATGCGTAATATAAAATTCTGCCTGACCGGCAGTGTTATATCTTGCAATCAACTGTTCCAGACGGGTTTTCTGCGTAATCAAGATAATTTTTCTGTCGCTCATGTGTTATGCCTTCTTTCTGCCGAGACTTTCAAGCAAATCGGGAGTGATGCTGAGTGTTCCGATTTTGTCGCTGTTGACAGCAAGTTTTTCAAATGCCTGTGCAATAATAGTTTCCGGATTCATGTTGAGTGTTGCCAGAGCGACAAGCGTTTCCGGACTGAGCTGACTGTATGCCTGCATCAGTGCGTTAATCCGGTAAGCTTCGGCATCCGCTTCTTTTTTGGCATTTTGAAATTTTAATTCTGCGAGTTCCTGACGTTTCTGTTCGAGGCGGATTTCGGCATCAAGGCGAATTTCTTCGAGCTGATTTTCTTTTTCGAGCATCATCTGTTTGGTCTGGATTTCAGTTTCTCTGATTGTTTTTTTCTTTTCTTCGACTTTGATTTCCGTATTGAGTTCATTTTCTTTCACACGGCGTTCCTGTTCGATAGAAGCGTTTCTTCTTTCATAGAGTGCATCATCAGACTGACGGAGAATTTCTTCACGGGTAGCAGCTTCGAGCGCACGGGCAGTTTCGGAATTGGCAGAAATTTTCAGAATCGAAAAGCCGGTGACAGCAATTCCTAAATTTTTAAGTTCAGGACTTTTCTGCATTTCGGCAAACACATCAGCACTGACTTCCAGACTGGACTGCACCGCCTGTGTCATTTCGGTAGTACTGATACGACTTTTGACGAAACTTTCTGCAATGTTAATCATACGTTTGGCGAGTTTAGGCATGGGGTCATTGAAATACTGTTTTGTCTTCAGGTTGATGGAAAAATCCATAGTGCCAGCGGTCTGGGCATAGTCCATAATTTTATAGGTCAGTTGTCCTTGCACGGTAACTTTCTGGAAATCACAGGTCACTTCTTCAAACATAAAATCGGCATCCTGTCCGGCAACAGGAACGGCACAGACAGAAGTATTCCGTTCCAGAAAGAAAAACGACAAACCTATGCCTTCACTGATGAGTTTACCGCTTCGATAGCGAAAAATATACTGACTGGGCTGAAATTTGATATACATAGAAATCGCTCCTTTATATAAGATATATTTTTGATATTTTCTTTTTGATATTTACAATATGATTATAACATAAAAAGAATAACTTGTCAAGTGTTTTTTATAAAATTTTTAAAATTTTTTCATTTTCTTTTCATGTTTATCAGTTATGATAAACTTATCTGTAAGAAAGGGGGGAAATATCATAGATTTTCAAATTTTATATCTGATTCAGGAATATCTGAGATGTGATTTTCTGGATAAGATACTTCCGGTGATTACCAGTCTTGGGAATTCTGGAATTATCTGGATTTTATGGGCAATTGTTCTGATTTTCATCAAAAAATACAGAATCTGCGGAATCAAGATGCTTGCCGGAATGCTGACCGGACTGATTATCGGCAATCTGATTCTGAAAAATCTGGTTGCCCGTGAGCGTCCCTGCTGGATAGATTCTGATATTCTGATGCTGATTTCTATTCCGGAAGATTATTCTTTTCCGTCCGGACATACGCTTGCTTCGACTATATCAGCTGTGATTCTGATGCAGGAAGACAAAAAACTTGGGATTCCGGCTGTGATATTAGCCGTTCTGATTGCATTCTCCCGAATGTATTTATTTGTACATTTTCCGACCGATATTCTGGGCGGACTGCTTTTAGGCTTAGTGATTGGATTTTCTGTCACTCCGGTCTGGAATCGCATTTCTGAATATTTACAACAAAAAAAAGCTTCTTCCTGATTTCGGAAGAAGCTTTTCAAATTATTCTGTTTCGGAATCCTGTGTGAACTGTGATTCATGACGGGTAAAGAAATCGGTTCTCGGAGGCAGGAATTTCAGCTGATGCTTTTCGCCTGTGAAGAAAGTCAGCGGTTCAAAGATATGTTCCCATGACCAGACAGATTCATCTACCTGTAAATATTCACGGAGTTTTTCTGTGCCGAACGGTGCAAACGGATGCAGAAGAATTCCGGCAATCCGGATAAGATAGAACAAGTTCGCCAGTACTTGCGCCAGTTCTTCGGGAGTCTGTTCCTCCGGCTTCAGAGCTTTGGACATATATTTGCTTCCGTTACGGATATAGCTGTCCAGTACATAAGTACACTGATGAAATGCAAATTTTGACATATGACGTTCGTATTCCAGAACTGCTTTTTTGCCGTCAGCAAGGAAATTTTCTTCCGGTGCAGTCTCCGGCAGAATGCCATCACAGTATTTTTGAGCTGTATAGAATGCTGTCCGGATAATTCTGTTATAGACGTTTGATAATAACAAACCATCTTTGACAACCGGGTCAGAATCTTCGGGTTTTGCCGCCGGATTGAACGGCTTCGGCATAAAGCTGACGGAACTCCGTCCGAGTCCTAAACCGAGCCAGTGCATTCTGAGCTGTTCCGGTGTATAATAATTTAATAAATCATCTGCCATCGGCGGCTTGACATCACCGGAACTGGAAGCTTTTTTATCCAGAAATAAAATATGATGATTGGCAACAATCAAAGGCATCTGGAGTTCGCCTTCTTCTGGTGAGATAGTCTTTGTTTCAGAATTCTGCTGTGCCATCCACATAGCCGGTTCTGCAATGCCGTAGAAATAAATATTGTCCTGCCCGATAAACTGATAAACATTTGCTTTCTTGCTGCACCAGTAGTCTTTCCATTCTTCACGGCTGTGTCCGATAGATTCCAGATAGGTCTGTGTAAACGAAATAGGAGCCCATAACGATTCCGGCCATACCCAGACAGTCAGCGGGTCTTCGCCTTCGAGTACAGGCGCAGGCACACCCCATTCAACATTACCAGTCAGACGGAAGGGAACAAGGGTTTTTCCGGTTCTGTAACGAATCTGATTTTCTGTCAGAATTTTACAAGCTTTATCGCAGTCGGAAAGCTTCTGGAATGCAATCGTAAATGACGGCTTTTTCGCTTCTTCCAGATAATTATGTTCCGGAAGACTGTCTTTCAGCGTGAAATATTTTTCCTCGAATTCACGCTTGATGTAAATGACCGGAGGTTTTAAAAACTCATCAATTGTTTTCCAGACAACCGGACGGATGTCTTTTCGTTTCTGGAGTTCAGCAACCCATTCCTGCATAAGTTTTTCATAATCACGCAGTTTGAAATACCAGTTTGTAACAGGCTTCATAATGGGGGCTTCTCCGGTAAGGGTGCTGACCGGATTGATTAAGTTTTCCGGCATATACTGATGACCAAGTTCACATTCATCTGCATAAGCCTTGTCAGAGGTACAGCCTTCGACCGGACATTTACCGATAACCTGCCGACCGTTCAGGAATACGCCGGCTTTTTCATCGAAAAACTGCATTGTGGAAAGCTGTTCCAGTTGATGCTTTTCATAGAGTGATTTCAGAAACCACTCTGTGACTTCAGCATGAATTTCTTTGGAACGTCCCAGTCCGGAGGCAGCAAACAGATTCGGCGAAATACCATAAGAAGCCAGAGTCGCTTTCTGTTTTTCGTGATTGAAATTGACAAATTCTTCAAGTGTGCCGGAAAATTCACCGGATTCCACTTTTTTTCTCCAGCCTTCTGCAATCGGCGAACCATAACAGTCTGTTCCGGATACAAAAATAACATTTTCCTTGCCGATTCTGTCACGCAGAAATCTTGCGAACGTATCGGCAAACACTAACATTCCGCCGACATGACCGAAATGCAGTTCTTTATTGCCATAAGGCATACCGCCGGTAATGACAGCTTTTTCCGGAAATTCCGGACGAGGAATTTCAAAATTTTTATTTTCAGATTTATTTCTGTTTCTACCCATAATCTTCAAGCCTTTCTTGATTGGAATTGCTGTTACAAATTATCACACTGTTTTTCATGATTATGATAATTATCATATTTTATTTCTTTTGTGCCGTCAGCTTTCAGCAGGACTTCAATATCACCAGCATAAATGCCGTCACTGTTGAAAGAAAGCTGAATTTCACCATTCCGGAAAATTCCCAGCCATGTTGCAACAAAACCGTTGAAAATTTCGGCTTCTGTACTGGACTCACTGACAAGTTCCGGTCTGGACAAAAAATAATCTGTCATGCTTTTTCTGATTTCATAATTCATATCTTCTCTGCCGGAAAGCATATTTTCAAGTCTTGCATAGCAGATATTGGCATCGAGTGTCTGAGGGGAATCAGTGTCAAGATAGACAGTCAGAAATTCCTGACCGTCATCACTGGTCTGAATTTCGCCCTCATAGCCGAATGTATTCGCCGCCGGAGCACTCATGTAATGAAATCTACAGTAAGGAGAATCAAAATAAAACGGTTCTTCTTCCGGAAGTTTTTCTTTTTCTTCTTTTTTTGAAAACAGTTTAGAAAAAAGTCCCATTTTTCAGCTCCTCAGTGATGAGAATCAAAGCCATTTTTGCAGCCGGCTGATAACAATTTCTTCACCAAGTACCTGACTGACTTCCCAGATATCCGGTGCGTTAGCACGTCCGGTCAGGGCGATTCTAATCATATTGGTGATATGAATAATACTGCCCTTATAGTCTTCCGGATGTTTTTTGAAATCCTTCGGTTTGACGGCATACCCCAGCTTTTCAGTGATTTCCTTAACTTTTGCAAACCATGCGGAAGAATCATCAGAATGCTGATAACTATCAAGATATTCTTTAAAAAATGCTTTCCGGTCAGTTTCGGAAATTTCTTCCGGCATGTTATCCTGTTGTGTGAAAGTTTCGTCAAAATAGAAACTAAGAAATTCACAGGCTTGTTTCCAGTTTTCAAGGTCTTTGCGGACTTTTGCGCCGCCTCTGCCAACGTTCAGAGCCTTGATTGCCCGGTCATGATATACTTTCAGCAGTTCGGCGAAACTGGTTTGATATTCTTCACACCATGCCAGCAGACCAGCATATAAATTTTCGGCAGTCATGCGGCTGAGTACTTCTTTGGAGACATCACGGAGCTTGTCAAGGTCAACCAGTGCGCCGGAAATCGACATTTTCTCGATAGTATACGGAAATTCGTGATAATCCGCTTCCGGATTGGCAAGCCGCCATTCCTCAAAATTAGAATTCAGCAAAGTTAGCAGAAATTCCCAGACAGCTTCCGGACAGATACCTTCCTGCTGATAGTAGGCAAGTGCAAGTTCAGGGTCTTTTCTTTTTGAGAGTTTGCGCTTCTTGCCGTCCTCAATTTTCATCAGCGTTGCAGTATGGCAGTAGACAGGTTGTTTCCAGCCGAGTGTATTGAATAATTCAACATGCATCGGGAGGGAAGAAATCCATTCTTCGCCCCTGATGACATGTGTTGACCGCATAAAATGGTCATCTACCACATGTGCAAAATGATAAGTCGGAATGCCGTCACTTTTCAGGAGTACAAAATCCATATTATTCCGGGGCATTCTGAGTTCACCCCGGACAGCATCCTGTACAAGAATAGATTCTTCGGTATCTTCGCCACGGAAACGCAGCACCCATGATTTTCCGGCATTGAGATTTTCCTGAATCTGTTCGAGAGTCAGATTTCTGTTAGCTTCGGCATATTTGCCATAAATACCAGGATTTTCTTTATTTGCGGTCTGCTGTTCACGGATAGCATCAATTTCTTCAGCAGTCAGGAAACAGGGGTAAGTTTTTCCCTGCAAAGTTAGATACTTTGCAATTATATGATAAATTTCCTTTCTCTGTCTCTGACGGTAAGGTGCATAGTTTCCGTTATCACCGTCAGCAGTTGCGCCTTCATCAAAATTCACACCAAAATACTGCATTGCAGAAATCAGCGTTTCTACTGCACCTTCGACTTTGCGTTTTTCGTCTGTATCTTCAATACGCAGATAAAACACACCGCCGGACTGATGCGCCAGCCGTTCGCCGATAACAGCATTATATAAATTCCCCAGATGTACAAACCCTGTCGGGCTAGGGCCAATTCTGGTTACAACAGCCTGTTCCGGAAGATTTCGCTCCGGAAAACGCTGTTCAAGTTCTTCGGGAGTTCCGGTAACATCCGGAAATAATAAATTTGCCAGTGCCTGATAATTCATAAAAATAATCACTTCGTCTTTCCTGATTTTACTTGATTTTACTCATAATCTTAATTATAGCATATTCCCGGATTTTTGTCAATCTTCTGTTTTCAAATTTATTTTCAGAAAATACTTGACAAAATTTTGCTTCTGTGATATAATAAAAATAAGCTATTTTTCCAAGGATTTATCTAAAATATACAAAAACAGACCTGTTCTGCAATATAAGTTTAATCAGAATGATATATGCAGTCAAATACAGACACCAGCCCGACGGAATTACTGTAGATTTTCAGATTATTTTCAAGGAGGAAATCATCATGAGAAAAAACGTGAACGCCAAGGTGTTTTGTACACAGGAACAGGACAGGCTGAATTTCTACCTTATGGCAGATACTCAGGAAATTTACCTGTTCTCAACCAACTACCATTCGCAGCCCATTTATCAGGAATATGCCAATGGCAGACCAATGGAATATCTGTTCCGGAAGTCAAGAAAATGCCGTCAGCAGAATATCCGTTCCAGAGTTATCCGGATGCTCGCCTATGTGGAGAAAGAATACAGCCTTGAGCTGTTCCGGAAAACCAGAAGTCAAAATAAGTTCAAATCCTGAAAAATACTTAGTAAAAACCCTCTGCTGCATATGCGGCAGAGGGTTTTTTATCATGCAGAATTTCCGGCAGCCGGAAAAATTCAGGAGATGCCCTTGACGGTTTCAAATGCGCCCTGCATATCTTCCGAAAGTGGTGTATATGCGCCGGTGGTGAAATCGAAATTATATTTTCCGAGTTCTGCCTGTAAATTAGTTGTGCAGTTGTTCAGGACAACTGTCACTTCCTGTGCGCCCAGACCTTCTATTGGTACAATACATCCGGCAGAGAATCCAGCAACAATAATATCACTGGAAGCAATGACATTTCCGTCCTTGTCGATAAAGTCAAGAATAAATCTGCCGTTTGCATAGGGCGGGAAATTCAACTGATAGGAAATAGTGCCTTTGGGCTGTTCGCCATTGCTGTATTCTAGTGTAATGACAGTATGGAACGGTACAGTTGCACCAGCTTCGATACTCTGGGTAACTACAACATTGGTTGCCTGCAATGCCGGAATCGGGACAGCTTCAACTTCCAGACCGTACATTTCGCACAAATCGAGTGCATCTTCAAGAAGCATTCCTGTAAAGTTCTGTACTTGTGCAGCATCTGCGCCGAGACCTTCGCTGACATAGAGTGTGACTTCAGAACCCACAGCAGCTTCTTCATTAGAGCCGGGAACAGTACGGATTACATTGTTCTGTGTCGTACCATTGAGACTTTGTTCATAAGCAATCTGTGTTTTGAAGCCAGTCTGTTCCAGAAGTTTTTTTGCATAGTCAAACTGATAATTGCGCACATCCGGCACAACAGTCATCTGATAGCCGAGACTGAGGTCTACTTTGACAGTCTGACCGAGTTTAATTTCTGTTCCGGCAGGAATACTCTGTGCATAGATAAAATCTTTGTCATAAGCGGAATAATCTGACTGATTGACCTGAATATCAAGATTTGCATATTCTTCGTCAGTGAGTTCGTAATAATTTCTTCCGACGAGTTCCGGCATCAGGAAGGCTTCTTTTTCATCAAACAGACCAAGCTGGAAGCAATAGGCAAAACCGAGTGCAAGCACCAGTATCAAAGCAACCGGAATCAGTTTGGAAAGGATACTTTTTTTGGGAGTACCATCAGGGTTGAGTTCCTCTTCCTCGTCCTCTGCTTCTTCGGCTTCTTCATTTTCTTCTGTGTTATCAGATTCAGAAATGACTGTTTCCTGTTCATCAGAAGTTAGTTCTGTGTTATCTGAAAAGAAGTCATCCAGCCCGGCAGTAAGTTCTTCTTGTGAAATGACAGGAATTTCAGAATCCTGTGGAACATCTTCGTTTTTATTTTCAGCAGATGGCTGATAGCCGGGGACAGCATCTTCACGGAAATCTGGCATTTCTTCGGGAGCATCCAAAAAGATTTCGCCATCATCAGGCTTTGTATCTGTTTCTTCGGAAAGGACAAATGGTTCAGGTTCAACTTCTTCGTCCTCCTCGTTGTCTACTTCCTCATCTTCAT
>DJXC01000100.1 GCA_002449575.1 Ruminococcus sp. UBA7014 | reverse complement strand
ATGACAATCTGATTTTCCGGAGTACGGATATTCAGACCTTTCATATCTTCTACTGTATTGACAGCACCGACTTTTTCAGAAGTGGTCACACAGCGGAAGCCGTTGTCAAAATAAGAGAGTACATGCATATTATAGCTTTCCAGGTCTTTGTTAATTTCCTGCATTGTAGGGCTGTCTACAAATTCCCATGCAGACTCAAAGTCCTTAAACAGGAAAGGCAATGCAGAAACTCCGATTTTCGGAGCATAGGAAGCATAATTTCCGGCACTGGAAACTGTCATGTCTACTTCGCCTTTTGTCATTTTTTCAATCAGTTCTGCATCGCTGCCAAGTTCACCGGAAGGGTGCAGTTCTACCAGAATATTTCCGTTTGTCTGTTCTTCTACGAGGTCTTCAAAGATACCCAGTGCAGTACCCCGGGGGTCATCCGCAGCAGTAGAAAATCCAGCGTGCAGCGTGATGGGATAAGAAAGGCTGGAATTAGCCGTTTGTGTACTCTGTTCGCTTTGACTGCCTGTCTGACATCCGGTAAACATCAGAAGTGTAACAGCGGACGCTAACATCATAACATGTTTTTTCATTATTTTTTCCTCCTATTATATATAGATAAAAATTCATCTGTCTTTATTTAATGCTCTAATAATAATCTTTCGTCACAGTATTCACAGGTAAGTGTTGTGCCTGTTCCGGTGAAACTTTTCGGAAGATAGGATTCCTGATTAGTGATACATTTCGGATTTTTGCAGGAAATGCCTTTATGAACCTGTCCGGAAAGAAGTTCTGTTTTGATAGTACTCTGTAACATAGTCAAGATTAAAGACATGCGCACATACATGCCATATTTTGCCTGTTTGAAATATAAGGCTCTGGGGTCATCATCTACAGCTACCTGAATTTCATCCACACGTGGAAGCGGGTGCAGAACTATCATATCAGATTTAGCAGATTTCATTTTCTGCGGAGTCAGAATATAAGTATCTTTCTGTGCTTCATATTCTTCTGGTGAGGCGAAGCGTTCACGCTGAATTCTGGTCATATAGAGAACATCAAGTTTTGGAATGGCATCTTCCAGATTCTGGACTTCTTCAAAAGTGCCGCCGTGCGCACGGATAGTATCTTTAATATAAGATGGCATTTTCAGTTCTTTGGTAGAAATCATTATAAAATGATTGTTTTCATAACAGCTCATTGCTTTACAGAGAGAATGCACTGTTCTGCCGTTAAGCAAATCGCCGCATACACCGATAGTCAGTCCGGAAAGAGTTCCTTTTTCTGCTTTAAGTGTCAGCAGGTCTGTGAGGGTCTGTGTCGGGTGCAAATGTCCGCCGTCTCCGGCATTGATAACAGGACAGTCTGCCGTTAAAGCGGCAGCTTTTGCTGCACCGACGGTCGGGTGACGAATTACAAGTACATCAGAATAACTGCTGATGATTTTTGTTGTATCTTTCAGATTCTCGCCTTTGGCTACAGAGGAAGTCTGCGGATTATCAAAACCGATAATTCTGCCGCCTAATCTTAACATAGCCGTCTGAAAAGACATCTGTGTTCTGGTAGAAGGTTCATAGAACAATGTCCCCATAATTTTTCCGTTACAGCTGTTTGCATAGAGAAACGGGCGGTTCATAATATCTTCCGCCTGTGTCAGCAGACCATTCCACCATGTAACCGGATAATCATTAAGGTCAATCAGATGCGGATAAACAGAAATCATAAAAATACCTCCAGTTTTATATTTTCAAATCAGGAATGTTCCTGAAAGAGTTCATTCCAGTGATAGCTGATTTCTTTTGCGGAAATCAGCAGAACACATTCTCTCCGGAAGGGATATTTATCAAAATGCATTTCACACCGGAACAGTACGGAATCGTTATCAATTCCCTGATAAGTGTAGAGAAATTCGAGCTTTTCGCCTTTTTTGAGGAGATTTGTCAGTTCTTCCAGAGAGATTTCCTGCCGGTAAGTACCTTCTGTAGTTTCTTTCATCAGATAGATATTGACATTCACATCCGGGTTGGTATAGACAAGCTGGATTCTCATTTCAGAATCACCTGTACGGGCAAGGGATTCAAAAGGATTCTGCGGATTTGTTCCGCCGAGAAAAAATCCTTCTGAAAAATGGAATATCAGAATATTCCGGTGCAGGCTGACAGCATCTGCAAAGCAGTCATGCAAAAAAATATCATGATTTTCATTAATATCAGAATAAAAATAATCAGTCATGAAAAATATTCTCCTTTTTAGTTGTTCCGGCTTAATTTTTTAAGTCCTTATTAATAAGTATAATCAGATTCAACAAAAAAGTCAAGTATAAACTATGAATATTTTCAAGATAAATATTAGCCTAATTGTGAAAATTCAATTCTTCCGGACTGGGCATCCACTATCACAGCGGAAGTATGCGGATGATTCCAGTCCGCATTGGTAGAGAGAATATAAACATTTGTATGTATTTCTGCTGCATATTCTTCAAAAGAAGATTCTTCCCAGAGACTACCGACAGCAACAGAGATGGATTTAAAATTTTCGCTGTCCAGTTCGTAAGAATGATGATGAAGTTCTGTTAAAGGGAAGCTGTATTCCGCCTGTGCGGAATAGATTTTTTCATATTCCCCTGCTTTTTCAGGAGTCGTGACGAAAGAAACACAGTAATTCCCTGCTCCCTGCATCATACTCGGCATATAGCGGAATGTATAGTCACTGACAACATCACGGGAAAAATCCGGGAAATAATCCGGTTCATGAATGTTCTGATAACAGTTGATATAGGCTTTCTGAAGCGGATATTTCCAAAGGCTGTGAGAATTGAAAATAAACGGCGGTATCAAATAAAGAAAGCACATACTGATTAATAAAAATGTATCTGCCACAGCAAGGATAGTTTTCCCTGCAACAGGAAGAAAACCATGAACTTTTTTCATTTTCCGGAGAACTATCAGTAATATAATGCTGACTCCGGAAAAAATCAGCCGAGACCGGGAAATACTCACCAGAATACAGTGAATGACCGTCACCAAGATTAAAAACGCTGTTACAACGTGCGTAAAAATAAACAGCGGTGTCTTTTTTTCTTCCGGCGGTTCACCCACAACCGCCGGAAGATTTTGACTTTCAGTCCGTTTCATGATTAAAGACTCCCAAAAGCGATAGATTCGCTCTCAAAATAGACAGCATACCACAGCAGGAACATGAACACTGTCCATATTTTGCGGCTGTTGTCCGCTTTGCCGTCCCTATGGTCATCAAGCAGCTTGATAAGCTGTTCCGTATGGAAAAACTGCTCAGAAGTTTCGCTCTCAAAATATTTTCTGACAATATGATAATATTTGTCTTCTTTCAGCCATACACGGATAGGCACAGGAAAGCCGAGTTTCTTTTTGGCAGCCGTTTTTGCTGTAGATTTGGGAGTATCTTTTTTTGCAGCAAGACGCATTGCATATTTTGTAATATAAGGAGTATTTTCGTCAGTCACTTCTTCTCTGGTCACTCTGTATCTGGTCGGAATCTGTTCTGCAACATACATGACTTCTTTATCAAGAAAAGGCACACGGAGTTCAAGAGAATGTGCCATGCTCATTTTATCAGCTTTCAAAAGAATATCGCCGGTCATCCACATATGCAAATCAAGATACTGCATTTTTGTGACATCATCATAATCCGAAACACGGTCATAATATTCTGCGGTCAGTTCCTGCGGGTCAGGGGCATCTGTTTCAATTTTGAGTAATTTTTTGCGTTCTTCCGGAGTGAACATGTAGGCATTGCCAATAAATCTTTCTTCTAAATCTTTTCCTTTGCGGACGAAAAAGTTCACGCCTTTTTTCGCCGGAAACTTTCCGGCAATTGCGCCGATACCACGCCGGATTCCTCGTGGAAGCTTCTCATAAGCAGTAGAATTCGGTTCACTGTAGACATTATAGCCACCGAAAATTTCATCAGCACCTTCACCAGAGAGAACTACTTTCACCTGTTCGGAAGCAATCTGACACACAAAAAACAGGGCAATGGCTGCCGGGTCAGCAAGAGGTTCATCCATCTGGTACTGAATATGTTTCAGTTCACCCCAGTATTCTTCCGGTTCGATAATTTTGGAATAATTTTTCTTCTTGATTGCTTTGGAGAAACTTTTTGCCCAGCCGATTTCATTATATTTTTCGTCTTCGCCAAAACCAACAGTAAAAGTTTTATCAACATTAGCAATTGCAGCAATATAACTGGAATCTACACCACTGGACAGGAACGAACCGACTTCTACATCTGCAATTTTATGCGCCTTGACAGAATCATGCATGACATCAGAAATCGCTTCTGCCCAGTCTTCTAAAGCAGGTTCTTCGTCCGGTTCAAAATGAATATCCCAGTAACGTCTGACGGTGAATTCATTATTTTTAAAAATAAAATAATGTGCCGGCTGAAGTCTGTAAACGTTCTTGAAAAATGTTTCTTCCATAGCAGAATACTGAAATGTCAGATATTCTTCCAGTGCATCCGGATTCAGTTCTTTGATAAAAGCAGGATGCATTAAAAAAGCCTTGATTTCAGAGCTGAACATGAGAGTATCACCCATCAGGGCATAATACAGCGGCTTGATGCCGAAAAAGTCTCTTGCGCCAAACAAAGTTTTTTCTTTCTTATCCCAGATGACAAAAGCAAACATGCCTCTTAATTTCTGGAGCAGTTCTGCACCATATTCCTGATAGCCATAAATCAGCACTTCGGAATCAGTTTCTGTCCGAAAATGATAGCCGAGTGCTTTGAGTTCTTTTCTGATTTCTTTATAATTATAAATTTCACCATTGAAAACCAGTACGAAATTACCGTCTTCGCTGTATAGTGGCTGATTGCCCTGTTCGGAAACATCAATAATGCTTAATCTTCTGTGACCAAGTGCAATATCTTCATCTACATATTTTCCGCCGGCATCAGGCCCTCTGTGACGGATAGCCTCCATCATGTTTTCGACTACCTGACTGGCATCCTTGATTTGATTCGTAAATCCTACAAAACCACACATAAAAAATCCTCCTTGCATAGAAAAGTCTTTTTCCATTAATTATTATACTATAGAAACGCTGATTTTGCAATATTTTTTTTAGATTTTATAAAAAAGATAGGAAAACCCCTTGCAAAATAAAGAAGATTCGGTTATAATATTAATAGACCAAACCCAAAACGGAGGCAATACAGCTATGGCTAAGAAAAAAAAGAAAAAGCACGGCAAGATAGAAAAAAAGAAATCCGGACCGTTTCTGCAATTTAAATTAGGTGTATTATTATTATTGATTGTACTGTCGTTTGGCGGTACATTTGGAATTTATATGCTTTCGGCGACATCTGACCCGGACTACTGGCAGAATGAGATTGTAAACAATTCTCAGGAAGCTGCCGAACAGGAAAACAAAACTTCCAAAAATAAAAAGGCTGTGACAAATCCTGTTCCGCTTTCTGAACGTGCAGAAGAAGCACGCATGGAAACCAGTGCATTTATTGGTGAATTTTCTCCCATGACAGCTTATTATAATACCAAAACAGAACTTGTCTTTACAGACAGTGTCACAGGTATGTCAGAATCCAGAATGAACAGCATCAGCCGGAACGTGACAGAAGCCAAAGCAATTTATATCTGGTATGGTTATCCGGATAATGCAGAAGATACCCTTACCGCACTGACAAATTTAACTTCTATCATTCAGGAACAGCATAATATTCCGTTATATCTGCTGAATGTCATGCCGGATATTGATGCAGAACAGTCACATAAAATTGATGACTGGAATACACAGCTTTTTTCATTCTGTGATGCTCACAGTATACATTATGTAGATATTAATACCAGCCTGAAAAAAGATGACGGCACACTTTCCGGAGAATATGAAAACAACGAAACCCTTTATAAAGAAATCGGCGAACTGATTCTCACACACGTTGCCGATTAAGGAGGAGTTTTCATGAAAGAATATACTGTCACCCTGAACCGGAAACAGTATGCAAGACTGGAGAAAATGCTCTCCCCCGACAATGCCGGCTTACTTGCACGGAATCAGGCAATCAACGGCTTTGCACTGTTCAGTCAGGTACTGGAAGAAATTTATCTTCCTGTCGAGGACGGGTGGAGCAGCCTTGAAATCGTCCTCAACGAATCTCCCGAAGAACTGGACTTGTTAAGAACTCTGACAAGAGAAATCTTTCCGGATGATGCGGATTATTTTATCCGGCAAATCGGAAAGAATTTCAAATGCAAAAAAGATTTTGAAATCAGAATTCACCTGAATTAAAATATCCGCTGAGAAAGTTTATTTCTCAGCGGATTATTTTTCAATCTTTTCAAGAATTTTTCTGATAATTTCAGAAATCTCATCTGTTTCCGGGTAAAAAATATAATCCGAAATATGAGACAATCCGGTTTCAACTTCCAGTACTTTCAGGAGATACTCTGTTTCCGGTTCAGAATAGCGACATTCACAGATTGCTGTGATGATTTCTGAAAGTTCAGAATCAGAAAGATTTTGTTTTTCAGGTTCTGGCATCAGCAGAGAACGGGCAAAAGCTTCCAGTTCTGCCCATTCCCAATAATTCAGGACATCCTGAAAACAGATATCTGTTTTTCCGGTAAGATTCTGCAATTGCTTTTCCAGTTCTGCCGGATAATTTAACTGATTTATCTCTTCAATCAGCTGTATCAATTCGGAAAGCTTTGTTTCATCAACTTCGGGAATTTGTATCATACAGAATTCTCCTTTTCAGGAACAGCGTATAAATTCAAATCCCACGCCGGAATATATAATCTGTGCCGGATATAAAATTTATATTTCGGATTTAATTTCTTCACTAACAGAGGAAGTTCAAAAATATCCTGATTCCGGTGATAAATCGAAACAGATAATTTCGGGCTGTACTGATAAATGCTTTTTACTGCGCCCCAGAGTGCTTCCCGCTCAAAGCCTTCCACATCCATTTTGAGCATTGTCAGTGATTGTCCTTTCAGGAGACTGTCAACGCTGACTGCCGGGAGTGTCTCGCCGTCCGGTGCAATTGCGGACTGCCTTCCGGATTTGGAACTGAACGGCAGTTCTGTATCTTTACACCATGCAGCGCAGTGATGCGCTCTGATATGTTTCAGATTATTTTCTTCAATATAGCGTTCCAGTTTTTTGAAATTTTTTCTGTCCGGCTCAACAGCATGAATCATATAATATTTCTGATTGGTATAATTCAGCAGTTCCCGGATGGTATCGCCGTTATATGCACCTAAATCTATAAAAGTTTCATTTCGGGAAGGTTTCAGAATCGTGCGGAATATCTGTTCCGGCTGTGAGGAAATTGTTTCCAGATAGCGAATATTGCCGCTGATTTTATACTGGATTACATTCAGATACACCCGCCGGGATTCGGCATCTGCAAGCATTCTGTAAACCTGATTGAATTCCTGCAAATGTTCCAGAAAATAATCATATGTGAATAAACCGTCCCCGATAACAGGCACATCCGGCGCATAGAGCGTATGTTTGTGAGAAAGTTTCCGGATATACTGGACAAGTTCCGGATAGCCTGCCGCAAAGGCAAGTACTATCACAAAGTTATCAATATTTTCTTCAATTTCCGAGAGCTTATGCACTTTGAAACCTGCAAACGAATGTCCCCGGACAAATTCGTCACTTGCGAAAATACCAGATACAGGAATTCCATACTGTTTGAATACGGACATGATTTTGACTGCACCGTCTCCCATGCCATAGATAAAAATAGGACGTTTTTCCTGACGGAGACGTTCCCAGCAGGATTTAGTTTCAGTCACAAGACTTTCCAAGCCTGCCCCTTTCGGGGGAAATGCAGTGACATTCATGCAGATAGTTCCTTTCTAGTTATAATTTAATCAGTATCATTGTCATCATTATTGTCATTGTCATCATCGTCATAGTGATGATGCATCGGCGGTGCGCCGTAGAGGTCACGCCCTCTTGTGCCGTATTTATCACGAGCCTGATTCACATATTTATCGAATAAATTCATGACTTCACGGGGATTCTTAACAATCATATCAAATTCTGGCAGACTGACATCACGGCTGCAAATATGAACAACTCCGCAGCCGACAATTCTCTGACCGAATGTCTGTTTTAATCTTTTGTCAGTGATTTTATATAAATCAATTTCGTCTTCCGTAATATTGAGAAAGCCTGTCCGGCAGATGAGTTTTGTTTCTGTCAGATAGTAAGTCGTGAAAGACCACGGTAAACCTAAAAATGTCCTTTTCTTGTCTTTCCAGACATATGCAATTTCTTCTTTTTTTGCCATGATAAAAAACTCCTTTCAGCCGGACAGATAGATTTTAAAAATTATAAAACAGCTTTTGTGATGCCGCTGCCCATAACAACAGACTTTCCGCCGAACAAAGTCACTTTGAAAGCTTTATTTGTTTCAGAAGCAGTGACTGCAACTGTATCGCCGTTTCTCGTGGCAGAAATAGTTAATTCCAGTTCTGCATCACTGTTATAGATTTTTGTTTCAGCGGTCTTGCCGTCTTCCAGATTATAAATAACAGCTTCGGCATTCTGTACATAATCATAAACGCTGTTTTTATCAAAATTGCCGTAGACAATGATAGAATTCGGTTTTGCAAGCACAGGCATTTCCAAGAAACTGCATACTCTGTGAATATATCTGCCGCCTTCGTAAGTTTCACCTGTGATAATGTCTGTCCATTTGCCTTCCGGCAGATAAACATCCGCAGTTCCGGCAGCATTCATAACCGGAGCGCAAAGCAGATTATCACCGAGCATATACTGCTTATCAAGATAAGGCACAGCCGGGTCATCTGCATAGGATAATACCATAGCTCTCATCATGGGAATACCAGTTTCATGGGTTTTGACTGCCTGACTGAACAGATACGGCATCAGTTTGCCTTTCAGCTTTGTAAAGAAGCGCAGAACTGCACATGCATTTTCGGGATTATCCGGCGTATCTTCTTCATAAGCCCAAGGCACACGGTAAGAAGTTGAGCCATGTAGTCTGGAATGACTGGACATCAGACCAAATGCACACCAGCGTTTATAGACATCCGCAGAAGCTGTCTGTTCAAAACCGCCAATATCATGAGAGAAGAAGCCAAACCCGGAAGCACACAGACTCAGCCCGCCCCGGAGTGTTTCTGCAATGGAGGTATATTCTGCGGAACAGTCACCGCCCCAGTGTACCGGGAATTTCTGACCGCCGACTGTCGCACTTCTGGCAAACAGGCAAGCTTTATTCTTTCCGGTATAGGCTTCCAGTGTTTCAAATACAACTTTGTTATAAAGATAAGTATAATAATTATGCATGGAAATCGGGTCAGAGCCGTCAAAATATGTGACATTGGTCGGAATTCTTTCACCGAAATCGGTCTTGATGGCATCAACACCAGTTTTCAGAATTTCAGTAAGTTTTTCGGAGAACCATTTGCAAGCTTCCGGATTTGTGAAATCAACAATTGCCATAGACGGCTGCCAGAGGTCAGTCTGGAAAATACTGCCGTCTGTATTATGAATAAAATACCCCTTTTCTGCGCCTTCGTCAAACAGTCTGGAACGCTGGGAAATATAGGGATTAATCCAGCAGCAAGTACCTAAGCCCTTATTGTGCAGACGTTTCAGCATAGCAGGCGGGTCAGGGAAGTTATTTGTATCCCATTCAAAATTAGTCCATTCATAGCCTTTCATCCAGAAACAGTCAAAATGGAACATCTGGAGCGGAATATCACGTGCAAACATGCCATCAATAAACTGATTGACAGTCTCTTCATTATAATCAGTTGTAAAAGAAGTAGACAGCCACAGACCGAACGTATTCGCCGGAGGAAGTGCCGGCTTGCCAGTCAGGTCAGTATATTTTACAAGAACCTGTTCCAGATTTTCACCACCAAAGAAATAATATTCCATTTCTTCGCCGGGGAGTGTCATGGAAACTTTGGAAACTGTATCAGAAGCGACTTCATAGGAAACTTTTCCGGCACTGTTGACAAGTACGCCATACCCTCTGGAAGATACATAAAACGGAATAGATTTATAACTTTGTTCAGAGCATGTACCGCCGTCAGCATTCCAGATTTCGACATTCTGACCGTTCTTGACAAAAGTTGTAAACTTTTCACCAAAACCGTAAATACATTCGCCAACATCTAATAATAACTGTTCACGAATATATGTATTTCTGGTATCAACAGGGTCATTGAAAAACTGGTCATCTGCCTGTACAGCCACACGGGCAGCCGCACGGAACTGATTTTCTTCAATATAGCTGGTAGACCGCCATGCACCGCCGGTCAGCCGTTTTCCGTCATAAGAAAATTCGACATCCCAGTCGAACGCTTTCTTGATTCTGACTTTGGTTTTTCCGGCAGTCATTTCGATAAAATCAGAAGTTTCTGTAATTTGCGCCTGATAGCTCTCCGGTTCGTGAAGTTCAAACTTCGGCTGATTTTTGCGTGTGCCTTTGTGATGCACAATATGCACTTTGATAGTATCTTCTGCAACGGCTGTATAAGTAATTTCGAGCGTGACACCCCCCAGTGTCATGGCACGGTTATAAATTGCATTTGTTGTCGCAAAAACAGAAACAGAATTTTCTGTATGTGTGACTTCATAAGCCTGTGTTGCATAATACACCTGATAGCCCTTTTTATTGAGCCATAATCCGTCTGAAAATTTCATGTTCAATATACCTCCGGTAAAAAATTTCAAGCGCAGTTAATATCTTTATTTTATCATATCAAATATTAAAAGTCAAGCTTTTTCTGATTGACATGATGAATATTTTGTGATATAATTTAGAAAAGAAAAGGAGTGAAAACAATGCCTTATTTTCAGGATTTTGCGAATGTTCAGAATCAGCCGTGCTTTTACAGAATCATCGGTATTTCCGGAGATTATTTGCAGAAAATTCAGCAGATGGATGCATCTCTTTCACAGAACTGCAATTATCTCAGAATTCAGCAGTTTGCTGTTCTGGCAGATAAAAAACAGATTGAAACATATCAGCAGAATGTGCAGAAATACCGGGAACAGCCGGAATTTCAGAAAATGATAGCATTATATCATCAGAGTATCGGACAGATAAACCCGACAATTGAAAAAAATCTGCTGATTTCAGCAGCGTTCTGGTATGATACTTATCTGAAAGAAAGAGACGGTCAGCCGGGCAGAAAGAAATTTGTCTGTTCCGGAAAAATCGGCTATAAAGAATATTTGTTCTGTTATCTGGCATATCTGAAGGGATTTGATGTGCTGCTTCTGCTGCCGGAAGGGGATTTGCAGATTTCGCCTGTATTGCTGAACTGTTCCAGAATGCTGACAGAAGGGCAGCCCGGAGTGATACAGATTCCGCCATATCAGAAGCCGAAGCCTTCTGTCAGCCGTCCGCAGCCGAAAATTAATACTGTCCATCCGGAACGGAAAAAAACAGAACTCAGCTATGAAGCTCTTGCAAAACTTGCAAAATCTGTTGTGATGATTGCTGTCTATGATGAACAAGGCAATTTTACCGGTGCAGGTTCGGGAATTGCAGTCAGCCGTGACGGCTATATCCTGACAAATCTGCATGTGGTCGGGGATGGCTGCCTGTATGCTGTCCGGCTGGAGAATGACGAACAGGTTTATCCTTCCCGGCAGATTATCAAATATCATACAGGATTCAATCTGGCAGTGATAAAAATCGACAAGACCTTAGACCCTCTCCGGATTTATGACGGCAGAAACGAACTTGTCCGGGGACAGAAAATTATTGCAATCGGCAGTCCGATGGGCATGTTCAATTCTGTTTCGGACGGGATTATTTCCGGTTTCCGGAAAACGGAACATCAGGAATATATCCAGTTTACAGCAGCAGTTTCAGACGGAAGCTGCGGCGGCGCACTGCTGAACACGTTCGGCGAAGTCATCGGCATCAATACTGCACATATCATCAAGGGCGAAAATATTAATCTTGCTGTCAGCTATAAGCAGATTCTGCCGTTTATTCTGGGATTTGTGCACTGAACAAGTTTCTGTCAAAAATGCCTGAATTCTGCATTCAGGCGTTTTTGTTATATAATCGTTTCAAAGGTCATGGCACATACTCCTTTTTATTTCGTTCCGTAGCCGAACAGCAGACTTGCCGCCAGATAAAGCAGAAACAATACCAGAGGAATATAAACTGCCAGTCCGGCAATCCCCCAGAGAATCAGCAGAAACATATCTTTCTTCTGATGGGATTCCCGGATATGCAATATCTGTTCCCGGATTCTGTGCGGACAAAGAAATAATAATATCACATAGCCCAGAGCCAGTACTTTTTCCATAAGAAAAAATCCTCCCGTTTTTATTCTATGATAGCACAAAAAAATAAATTTGTCCAGTTCTTTTTATTATTTTCCTTTGCATAAAATAAACAGAATGATTGCTTTTATATTATGCACAATACTTGACAAAACATGAAAAATATGCTATGATAGTACAGACATTGACTACTGAAAAGCAGTTATTCATGGAAGTAAACTGACAACATACTCCTGTGAGTTGAAATGCAGTTTTCCTGAAAATATGATACAATAGTGAAAGCATTTATTTTCCAATGCTGAAAAGGAGTTGTAGAATTATGGCAAAAATCAAAGTCGCCGTATTGTTCGGCGGCGCATCAAGCGAACATGATATTTCTTTGAAATCCGCTACACATATTATTCAAAATATTCCCCGTGATAAATATGATGTTGTTTGCATTGGCATTACCAAAAAAGGCAGATGGCTGTATTATCCGGGTGAGGTTTCTGCAATTGCCTCCGGAGACTGGGAGAAAGACCCGGACTGCACGTCGGCAGTACTGTCACCTGACCCGCTGCACAAAGGTTTTCTGGTGATTGATAACGGAAAAGTTGCTGCTAAAAAAGTAGATGTGGTTTTTCCGGTGCTGCACGGCAAAAACGGCGAAGACGGCACGGTACAGGGACTTTTGGAACTGGCAAAAATTCCGTACGTCGGCTGCGGACTGCTTGCTTCTGCGGCATGTATGGATAAAGCCGCTGCACATACAATTCTGGAATATCATGGCATACACATGGCAAAATGGAGACAGGTTTTCCAGAGAGATATGAAACACCTGGATGAAAAATGCCGTAAAATCGCCGAAGAATTAGGCTATCCGCTGTTCATTAAACCTGCAAATGCCGGTTCTTCTATTGGGGTAAGCCGTGCCGAAAATGAAGAAGCATTAATCAGCGGCGTAAAGCAGGCATTTATTCATGATGATAAAGTCATTATTGAAGAATGTATTGTCGGCAGAGAACTGGAAACTGCTGTATTTGGCTATGATGCGCCGTTCGCTTCTATTGTCGGCGAAATTGCCGCCTGCAATACTTTTTATGATTTTGATGCAAAGTATGTCCTCAGCGGTTCTAAACTGACAATTCCGGCAAAACTGCCTGTAGAGAAAAGCAGAGAAATTCAGGAAATTGCCGTGAAAGCATATATGGCGATTGGCTGCTGCGGTGTATCCCGTGTTGATTTCTTCATGAAAGAAAACGGCGAAATTATCCTGAATGAAATCAATACCATGCCCGGCTTTACCTCTATCAGCATGTATCCGAAACTGATGGAATATATGGGTATGTCGCCTTCTTATCTGGTTGACAAGATGATTGAACAGGCAGTGACAACGGAAAGAACCTGCTGACTTCCGGAGGGATAATATATTATGAATCGTGATGCAATCGGTGTATTTGATTCTGGTCTTGGCGGTCTGACAGCAGTCAAGGCTCTGAACCAGATACTGCCGAATGAAAATATTATTTTTTTCGGTGATACTGCCCGTGTGCCTTACGGAACAAGAAGCCGTCAAACCATTCTGCGCTATACCAAAGAAGATGTTGCTTTTCTGCGCCGCCATCCGGTCAAGATGATTATTGCCGCCTGCGGAACGGTCAGTTCCATGCTCGGTACAGATTCTCCGGTAAGTGATATTCCGTTTACAGGCGTTGTTTATCCGGCGGCAAAAAAAGCTTCCGAAGTCACACAAAACGGCAGAGTCGGTGTCATCGGCACACCAGCAACGATTAAAAGCGGCAGCTATGAAACAGCTTTGCATAACATGAATTCTAAAATTGATGTCACAGCAATGCCCTGTCCGCTTCTGGTGCATTTAGTAGAATATGGCTATACAGACAGAAATAATCAGATTACCCGTCTTGCTGCGGAAGAATATCTGACCCCTATCCGCAATGCCGGAGTCGATACGCTGATTATGGGCTGTACACATTATCCGATTATTAAAGAAATTATTGCTGATATTATGGGAGAGAGTGTTACGCTGCTTTCTGCCGGAGAAGAAGCCGCACAGTATGCAAAACTTTGTCTGGAAGAACGGGATTTGCTGACTGACAGCACTGAAACAGGACATAATATTTATTATGTCAGTGACAGTGTATCCAGTTTCCGTGAGAATGCAAAGAATTTTCTTGCGGATGCCGCTCACGGGCAGGTATTCAGCAGCCGGATTTAAAAAGGAGGACTGTTTTTGAGCGAGGAATCTAAAACAAAATGGGCGATGACTCTGAAAAGTATCCAGTATGATGAGAAAGAAAAAACAGAAACTGTTCTGAATACAGAAATTTCATATGATACGGACAAAAATGGTGAACGTGTGATTTCTTACAAAGAATCAGAAACAACTGGAATGGAAGGCTCTGTCATGCAGCTTCGTATTTCGCCGGAAAACAGAATTTCTATTATCCGGACGGGTACTTATCAGACACATTTAATCGTCCAGCCGGGCAGAAAGCATTTCTGCCATTATGAAACACCATTCGGAGATTTTGCCGTTGGTGTATCAGCGAGATATGTCAGAAACAAGCTGACAGACGAAGGCGGCAGCATAAGACTGCGATATACAGTAGATGCAAATTCTACACTGCTTTCTGATAATGAAATCTGGATTAATATCAAAAAATATGGAGTTGAATGAATATGACAAATATGA
>DJXC01000165.1 GCA_002449575.1 Ruminococcus sp. UBA7014 | reverse complement strand
TATTATGCAGATGGCTATGTTACTGGGATATACAGCAGCACTGGTGTTCACAATCCTGCGAACTGGGGCAATCAGCAAAAGTGTGTTCAATGCTCATTAAGAGGTGAAGTTTGAAAATAACCATTGAGCCTCAAAAGTTCCAAAAGGGCGCACGAAACCAAGCCGCCCAAAGGGCAGCTGAAAAAAATATTGAGCATTGCATCGACTAACTGGTTGAATCTGTCAGTTCATCTCGGAAGATGTAACCTCTCTTTCTCAGGAGAGTCAGCCCTTCCGATTTAGAAATTACTACAGAATGCTCAGTGAGTTTGTCAGCAAGATAACCCTTCGCAGAATATGGTTCAAGTTTTGAAAGTACGTTCCAGATAGCGGTCAGGAGCATACGGCAGACAGCAATAATGGCTTTTTTGTGTCCTCTTCGAGCCTTGATTCTTTGGTAACGTTCTTTAAATTCGGGATGCTGTTTTGATTTCAGCAGTGCATTGACAATCTGTACAAGAAGCGGTTTCAGAAAAGTACCTGCACGTGATATTCTCGTAGACTTTACTTTCTGCGCACTCTGGTCATTTCGTGGACAGCAGCCAGCCCACGAAACAAGATGCTTGGATGTTGGAAATACAGACATATCTGCTCCAAGTTCGGACAATATCCGGATTGCTGTAAGAGGGGCTTTGGATAAGCCGGGTACAGTCCGGATAAATTCCAGCACCACAGTGTGCGGTTCTGCCAGACGGAAAATTTCAGCATCCAGCTCTGTTATCCGTTTTTGCTGTTCATCAATAAAATCAAGACAGATTTTCAGTTTTGTCGCCTGCTCGGGGCTGACTGCACCATCTACAGCAGCCTGTATCTCCTCAATTGGATGCTTACAGCGTGGATGAACAAAAGGTGTCACATCAAAAGTCTCACCCGGATGCTCCAGAATATACTGAATGATGGAACGTGAGGATTTTCCGAATACGTCTGAAAACACATCATCCAGTTTTAGATTGGAAACGGTAAGACAGTTAAGCGCACGGTTCTTCATTCCGGTTATCTGATAAGTCAGCTTCATGCGGAAACGCAGAAGGTCACGCAAATGCCGGATATCCGGTGGAGGGATAAAGCTTGGCTTCACCATATCGCACATAAACAGGTCACATATCCACTTGGCATCTTTGCGGTCAGTCTTGTTTCCTTTCTGCGGCTTGGTATACTTCGGATGTGCCAGAACAACATAATAGCTCTGTTCCAGCACATTGAAAACAGGAATCCAGTATTTTCCAGATGATTCCATACACACTTCGGTGCAGGAATACTTTGCAAACCAGTCAGCCAGTTCTTTCAGTCCTTTTGAGAAAGAGGAAAAGCGAGCCTGTTTGTATTCTGTACGTCCATGTGTGTCAGTGATTCCAATACAAGCATAAATCCATGTTTTGTGGACATCCAGCCCACAGCAGTTCTTTCGAAAAATCTTAAATGCCATTGTCATTCCTCCTCAAACGAATTGAGAGGCACAGCATTGACTGGTTCTCCGGCAAAATCGAGTCGATTTGAAAGAGATAAGTTTACGGGCTTTGAAATTGCGCCATTCATTGATGCCTTAACAGAGAACCGAACCATATAAAAAAAATGCGAGGTTGCCGCTATACAACCCCATCACTCACCTCCACGGTTTCTGTAGTTGACTGTACCTCTCAATTACATTATATCATAAATATTACTTTAGCGAAAGCACCTTTTTCATAACCCCATTGGTGCCTTTCGCAGAAAGGCGGATTATAAAAATGTCAAAGAGAGGAAACAACATCTACCACCGTGCAGACGGTCGCTGGGAGGGAAGATATTACTACAAAGGCACAGGAAAATACAAGTCTGTTTACGGAAAAGCCATGACCGAAGCAAAGGAAAAACTGGATAAACTGCGGAATGAAGCCTTTACGCCGTCAAGGAACTGTCACTATCTGGTATCGGATATTATGCAGATGTGGCTTGAAAACCGCAAATCTCATATCAAGGAAAGCAGTTTCGCAAGTTATCAGAGTAAAATTCAGAAACATATTGCACCCTATTTCGGCAGACTGAAATATTCTGCTCTGACGGCAGAAATGCTTGAAAAATTCATTGCAGATAAAACTACCAACGGATTATCAGCGAAATATGTGGGTGATATGGTGATTATGATGAAATCCGCTGCTAAATGGGCAGAAGTCAGTCATAGCTTTCTGAATCAGGTTAGAAACGTGGAATTGCCGAAAACCGTGAAAAAAGAAACAGAAATATTCAGCGATTCCGAACAGAGAGCATTATTCCGTACTCTCAATACTGTCCGGAATCCTACTGCGACCGGAATCAGGCTTGCTGTTTACACAGGTATCAGAATTGGAGAATTATGTGCTTTGCAATGGAAAGATATTGATTTTGAGCATGGAGTTCTCAAGATTACAAAGACAGTTCAGCGTATCAGCCATTCGAGTGATAAAAGAAAATCTGCCGTCATGATTACTGCACCAAAATCAGATACTTCCGTCCGTGAAATTCCTTTGCCCGTGTTTGTTCTGGAAGAACTCAAAGAAGTCAGAATGAACGACAATGATTATATCGTATCCGGTTCGGAAAAAGTCACAGAGCCGAGATGTTTCACCAATCGCTATAAATCTGTACTTAAAAAAGCAGGAGTGCCGTCAAAAAAGTTTCATTCTCTCCGTCACACATTCGCTACAAATGCCCTACAGCAGGGCTTTGACGTGAAAACTTTGTCTGAATTGCTCGGTCATTCCGGTGCGAATGTGACTA
>DJXC01000020.1 GCA_002449575.1 Ruminococcus sp. UBA7014 | reverse complement strand
GACCTGCATCTTCTTTGGTCTTTGTGCAGATAAAAGTTCTGTCTTCCACACGGGCAACGTCATTCACAGCAGTTCTGTGATAGAGACAGCCGGGGAGCTTTTCTTCATTCAGATGCCACATTTTATTAGGGTCACCGTCCGGGAGAGAAGTTACCTCTTTGATGAGTTCATCCAGCTGAGCCTGAGAACCGTCAATCCATACAACCTTGTCCGGTTTGCACAGGTCAATGCATTCCTGTACCCAGTCCAGAACTTTCTGATTCTTGGTTAATGCGCCTTCTAAAGCCATAATAAAAAACCTCCTTGATTATAGCTGTATTTCTGTGAAATACAGTTGTCATTTCTCTGACATTCTTATTTTAGCATAAACCGAAAAATTTGTCAATAGTTTGTTGCCCAATACACAAAATTTACACAAAACTTTTAGAAACAGCTGAAAAAAGAAAAGCCCTGCCGGAGCAGAGCTTTGCAGAGCTTTTTTGTTATTATTTTTTCCAGAAATTATTTATTTGTCGTTTCCCAGTTTTGCATAAATTCTGCAAAAGTAGAAACTGTTCCAGCACCGGACTGCGCTGCAAATGTCAGCAGCAGTGAAGCATCAGAAGCATCCAGAATGCCGTTGCCGTCAATATCGGGCATGATATTTTTATACTGCACTTTCGGATTTACTTCACCGGATTCTGTAGGAGTCTGCACAGGGTCAGTCGGCTGTTCCACAGGATTGGTTTCTGTCGGCACTTCCGGCGCACCGTCAAGCAGTGCGAAATGATAACCATATTTTTCAGCATAAGCCTGTGCCTTGGAATCTGCCAGACCGTAGATAGTGCCGTCTGCTGTCACAGGCAGAGTGGTCTTGTCATCTTCAAGTGTGCAGGTTTCGTTTCTGACAATTGCAGTTTCCAGAATTGTACCGCTGAATGCGCCTTTCTTGATAGTTGTTACACTTTCCGGAATATCAATTGCAGCCAGTGCGGAGCAGTTTGCAAAGGCATCTCGTCCGATTGTAGTAATGCTGTTACCCAAGCCAACGCTTGACAGTACCGTACAGCCCTGGAATGCACCATAATTTGAACTATAGTCATAGCCTTCAATAGAAGTAACACTATCCGGAAGATTCACAGATTTTAAGCTTGTACAGCCACGGAATGCACCATAGCCGATTTTGGTAATACCTTCGCCCAGAGTAAGGTCTGTCAGACTGGTACAGCCGTCAAACGAGAACGGACCGATTGTCGAAACATCACCGATTTTCAGAGTTTTCAGACCGGTACAGCCTGCAAATGCCTTTTCTCCTGTTGCGGAAACACTGTCCGGAATTGTCAGTGTTGTAATTGCTTCACAGCCATTGAAAGCTTCCTGATTGATATTGACAACTGTATCCGGAATTTCAAAACTTGTCAGAGAAGAACAGCCGGAAAATGCAGCTCTGTCAATTGTTGTCAGATTATTGCCTAAATCCAGAGTTTTCAGACTGGTACAGCCTGCAAAGGCATCTCTGCCGATAGCATTCATACCATTGCCGATTTTAACATCTGCCAGACGAGTACAGTTCTGGAATGCACCATAATTTGAGCTGTAGTCATAGCCTTCGATTGTGGTGACAGAATCCGGAATGGTCAGAGATTTCAAACTTGTACAGCCATAGAAAGCACCATAACTGATTTTTGTAATGCCTTCGCTGAGTGTCAGTTCTGCAATACTGGTACAGCCTTTGAAAGCCCATGTTCCAATCAGGGCAGAACTGCCGACAGAAACAGTTTTCAGACCAGTACAGCCGCTGAAAGCTTCGTTTGCAATTTCGCTCACTTCATCCGGAACAGTAAGCGTGGTCAGACGCTCACAGCCTTGGAATGCATACTCATCAATTTTTGTCAGCGTATCCGGAAGTGTAAAATCTGTCAGAGCAGTGCAGCCTTCAAATGCAGAACGTCCGATATTTTTTACAGAATTTCCGAATGTTACTTTTTTCAGGCTGTTGCAGCTGTCAAATGCAGCACGTCCGATAGTGGTCACACCGTTGCCAATCACTGCTTCCGTCAAACCGGTACAGTCAGAAAATGCACCATAGCCGGAAGAATAGTCATAACCATCAATAGTGGTAACGCTGTCCGGAATTGTCACAGTTTTCAGGCTGGTACACTGCCGGAATGCTTTGTAGCCGATTTTGGTAATACCTTCGTTAAGTGTCAGGGCGGAAAGTCCGGTACAGCCTTCAAATGCAGAATTTCCGATTGTCAGAACGCCGCTGATTTCAGCAGTTTTCAGACCAATACAGCCTGCAAATGCACCTTCTCCGATTTCTGTCACAGTATCCGGAATGGTAAGGGAAGTCATACTTTCACAGCTGTCGAACGCATATTCACCAATTGAAGTCAAGCCGGATGGAAGTACAAAATCCTTCAAAGCAGTACAGCTGCTGAACGCTGCTCTTTTAATAGTTTTCAATCCGCTGCCGAATGTCACATTCTTCAGTGCAGTACACTTATAGAATGCACCACGTCCAATTGTTTCCACACCGTTTCCGATGGTAACATCTGTCAGGCTGGTGCAGTTATAGAATGCACCGGATTCTGCGGAATAATCATTCCCGGCGATATATGTCACACTATCCGGAATGACAACAGATTTCAGGCTGGTACAGCCGGAAAAAGCCTGTGCTTCAATTGTAGTAACAGGCAGACCTTCAATTTCAGCGGGAATTGTTACTTCACCGCTGATGGCAGAATCTGCTTTAAAAATGGAAACATAGCCTTCTGTTTCATATATTCTGTAGGTCAGGTTTTCATAAGTACCTTCTTTGTAATCAGCAGCAACTGCTGTCAGGGAAAATTCCGGAACGGATGTTTCCGGAAAGATTGCTGCACCGCTTGCAAGCAGACAAAGTGCTGACAGAACAGCTGTGATTTTTCTGAACTTCATAAAATAATTGCTCCTTTCAATATTAATGCAAAATAAGTATACCATATTTTCACAAATTTTGCAATCATTTCTTTGCAAATTCTATTTTATGAATAAATTTTTCAAGATAATTTAAAATAATTTTCTACACTTTCTGTACCGCCGCTTCCGGCATAAGCGGCATATTGCAGAACCATTGCTGCATCACTGGAATCTACCTTGCTGTCACGATTGATATCAGCAAAGCTTTTCTGCATTCTGTTGAGAATACTGTTTCCGCCTGCTCCGGCATTGGCGGCTTCTGTCAGAATCAGTGCAGCATCTTCAGAATTGCAGGCATTATCTATGTTAAGATTGCCACTGGTATATATGGGTGAAAGTCCTTCGCCGTCTGTGAACAGTTGCACCCAGTAATAAATATTTTCACTCTCAAATACACCAATGCCGACAGCATGATAATTTTCATTCAGGATATTGGCACGATGTCCGGAAGAATCCATCCAGGCTTCCATGACAGAGGATTCTGTAGGATAGCCATAAGCAATATTTTCGCCAACGTACCAGTAACTGCCACCAAGCTCTTCCATAATGCTGTAACCTTTCCGACCATCAGGACGAGTATGTGAAAAAGTAACTTTTATTTCTTCAGCACGGATTTGTGCCGCATGGTTAAGAAATTCCGATTCATAAAGTGGAGTCTGTCCGTTTGCTGTTCTTTGTTCGTTGACAAGCATCACAACCTCGTCTCTCATATTCTGGTATTCATCCGCATATCCGGAAACAGCTGACATACAGAAAAGCAGCAATATTCCTGAAAGCAGTGCCGGAATCCTTTTTTGCAAATTCATAAAATGACCCCCTTAAACTCAGCATATTTTTCATGCTTAATTTTATCATAACAATTTTTTTAAAAAAAGTAAATACTTTTTTGTAAGATTTTTAAAAATCTGCTGTCTGCACAAAAAACGTTTTCAGAATTATAACATATCATACAAAAAAATCCTGCCGGAGCAGGAATTTTTTACAGATTCGCTTGCAGAAATTCTTCAGCCATTTGTTCAGCTTCTTCATAAGAATTCAGTTGATAGCATTTTGCCCGGAAAGAAGCTGCATTCTTCATGCCTGTCAGATACCAGGAAGCATGTTTTCTGGCTTCCCGGATGGCTAACTGTGGCGGCTTCGAGCTGTGTTCAATTATCATGCGGATATGCCGGAGCATCAGCTGCATACGTTCTTCCGGTGCAGGCGGAACATATTCCTGCTGATTCAGAAATGCTGTGATTTCTTTGAAAATCCATGGATTTCCATAACTTGCCCGACCGACTGCAACCAAATCCACACCAGTGAATTCATACATGTTCTGACAGTCAAGGGCAGATTTGACATCTCCGTTTCCGATAACCGGAATGTTTACAGCCTGTTTTACTTCTTTAATCAAATTCCAGTCTGCTTTTCCGGAATACATCTGCTGTCTTGTTCTGCCGTGAACGGTCAGGAATGCCGCACCGGCACTTTCACACATCTGTGCAAACTCGACTGCATTGATATGTTCATAATCCCAGCCAATGCGCATTTTTACAGACACCGGAACAGAAGATTCCTTCACAGCGGCTTTTATGCATTCAGCAGCAAGTTCCGGATTTTTCATCAGTGCCGAACCTGCTCCCGTATTAACGACTTTCGGCACAGGACAGCCGGCATTCAAATCAATCCAGTCTGGTTGATATTCCTGAATTAAATTAACTGCTCTGGCGATAAATTCCGGCTCACTGCCGAATAACTGCAAGCCCATGGGACGTTCTGTTTCGGAAATCCGGCAGAGTTCCGCACTGCCTTTACTGTCGTAACACATACCTTTTGCAGAAATCATTTCGCTGACAGTCATCACTGCACCCATTTCAGCGCATAACTGCCGGTAAGATGTATCTGCTACCCCTGCCATCGGTGCGAGGGCGGCAGTCTGTGACAACT
>DJXC01000158.1 GCA_002449575.1 Ruminococcus sp. UBA7014 | reverse complement strand
CATTCATTGCAGGGGAACAGCGTGACATATAATGTACAGCCCTTGAAACTGACGGTGGCACTGTTCAGAATGGCATTCAGTTCGGCATGGCAGACAAATGGATATTTGGTATTCAGAAAATCTCCTTCACGTTCCCACGGCATTTCGTCATCATTGCACCCGGTAGGCATTCCGTTATAACCGACCGAGACAATTTTCTTGTCTTCGCTGACAATACATGCACCAACCTGTGTATGATTATCCTTGCTTCTCTGGGCAGAAAGCATTGCAATTCCCATGAAATAGGCATCCCAGTGAATATAGTTTTCACGTTTCATAATTAAAATTTCCTCCTGTCAATCTGAAAAGCCTTCACTGTCCGGAATTTCCGGTGTATCTGGTACAGAAGGCACATCAGGCGCATCCGGAACAGCGGGAACATCAGGAACTTCCGGAAAATCCGGTACTTCCGGTACAGTGGAAGGAATATCCGGAACATTTTCCGGAACTGTTTCTTCCGGTTTGTTTTCTGTTTCGCTGAGAATATCCAGTACTTCGGAATTCTTGATTTCTTTCGGAGCTTCCGGAGCTTTCAGCGCATCCGGCACTTCCGGAGCGAGCATATCTTCCGGCATTTCCGGCAAAGCAAGTGCTTCAATCACTTCCGGCGGCAGTTCCAGATACATTTCTTCTTCTGTCAGTGCGCCTTCAATTTTGAGCTGTTTGGTCGGAATCCGTTTTAGTGGTGCATAGATGAACTGTTTGCATGACTGTGTTTCTTCCATCAGACCTTGTTTTTCACATAGAATTCTGCCACCATCCTTTGTCCGCTTGCCAAACTGGCAGTAGCTGCATGAGGGTGCAATATTTTTGTCAAAATAATACGTCTTTTTTTTGAAAATATCGAATAAACCCATAAAAATTCACCTCATTGTAAAATATTTTTCACAGATACAAAAGCACTATCATATACCAGTATAGCATATTTTACAGTATTTGTCCAGTAGTTTCCGGAAAAAGAAAAATTTCTTTTTACCATTTCGATAGACCGAAAACTTCTTTTTTGTACAAAATTCACAAATATTGTGTTGAATGTTAGTCTAGTTTACGAATAGACTTTTTTTTTGCTTCATGTTATAATATCTTTAAGCATGTATCAGATGAATGCTCTGTTTGTCATGCAATTCCAAATCAGGAGGTTATTCATTAATGGCTACTAAAACAACTGTTCCGTTCAAAGGCACTGCTGAACAGGAAGCAAAGCTGCTTGAAGTCATCAACGCTCACAGAGATGACCCCGGCGCACTGATGCCGGTGTTACAGCAGGCGCAGGAAATCTATGGCTATCTGCCTATCGAAGTGCAGAAAATCATTTCTAACGAGATGAACATTCCGCTCGAAAAAATCTATGGTGTTGTGACATTCTATGCACAGTTCTCACTGTACCCGAAGGGTAAATATAATATTTCCGTCTGTCTTGGTACGGCTTGTTATGTAAAAGGCTCTGGCGATATTTACGACAAGCTTCAGGAAATTCTTGGTATCGGTGACGGCGAATGTACTGCCGATGGCAGATTCTCTCTCGAAGCCTGCCGCTGTATCGGCGCATGTGGTCTTGCACCTGTTCTGACTGTCAATGAAGATGTCTATGGTCGTCTGACAACAGATAAGGTAAAAGAAATTCTGGATAAATACGAGTAATGCAGATTACATACAAGGAGGAATTTATACATGAAGTCGTTGCAGGAAATTCAGCAGATTTGTGAAACCATGCATCCGGAACTGGAACTCCGTCATGAAGGTTCTACAGAAGCAAAAAGCAAATATGAAAAACATGTGCTTATCTGCGGTGGTACAGGCTGTACTTCTTCCGGTTCTGCGGCAATCGCTGATACACTGGAAAAGGAACTCATCGCAAATGGTCTGGAAGAAAAGATTCAGGTTGTCAAGACCGGCTGTTTCGGTCTGTGCGCACTTGGTCCGATTATGATTGTTTATCCGGAAGGTGCTTTCTATTCCAGAATCAAAGCAAAGCATGTTCCGCAGATTGTAAAGGAACATCTTATCGAAGGCAATCCGGTCAAGGAACTGCTCTATGATGAAACTGTTACAGATGAGGGCATCAAGTCCCTGAATGAAACCAGCTTCTACAAGAAGCAGCACCGTGTGGCTCTGAGAAACTGCGGTGTTATCAATCCCGAAAATATTGATGAATATATTGCAAGAGACGGCTATCAGGCTCTTGCTAAGGTAGTAAAGGAAATGACTCCGGAAGATGTCATTCAGACAATTCTGGACTCCGGTCTGCGTGGACGTGGCGGCGGCGGCTTCCCCACTGGTATGAAGTGGAAACTTGCCAGAACTATTGTTCCGGATGCTGACCAGAAATATGTGTGCTGCAACGCTGACGAAGGCGACCCCGGCGCATTCATGGACAGAAGCGTTCTTGAAGGTGACCCCCATGTCGTTCTGGAAGCTATGTCTATCGCTGGTTATGCTATCGGCGCAACACAGGGCTATATTTATGTCCGTGCAGAATACCCCATTGCTGTTGAAAGACTGAAGATTGCCATTGCACAGGCTCGTGAATACGGTACACTGGGCAAGAATATTTTCGGCTCTGATTTCAGCTTTGATATTGACCTCAGACTCGGTGCAGGTGCATTCGTATGCGGCGAAGAAACTGCTCTGATGACTTCTATTGAAGGCAACAGAGGTGAACCTCGTCCCCGTCCGCCATTCCCGGCTGAAAAAGGTCTTTACAAAAAGCCCACTATCCTGAATAACGTAGAAACTTACGCAAACGTGCCGCAGATTATCCTGAAAGGTGCAGAATGGTTTGCTTCTATGGGTACTGAAAAGTCCAAAGGTACAAAAGTATTCGCACTCGGCGGTAAAATCAAAAATACTGGTCTGGTAGAAGTGCCGATGGGTACAACACTCCGTGAAGTAATTGAAGAAATCGGCGGCGGTATTCCGAACGGCAAGAAGTTCAAGGCTGCGCAGACAGGCGGTCCTTCCGGCGGATGCATTTCCCCTGAAAACTATGACGTTCCGATTGACTATGATAATCTGATTGCTATCGGCTCTATGATGGGTTCTGGCGGTCTGATTGTTATGGACGAAGATAACTGCATGGTTGATATTGCAAAATTCTTCCTTGAATTTACAGTCGATGAATCCTGCGGTAAATGTACACCCTGCCGTATTGGTACAAAGCGTATGTATGAAATGCTTGACAAGATTACCAAAGGACAGGCAGAACTTGCTGATTTGGACAAGCTGGAAGAACTCTGCTATTATATCAAGGCAAATTCTCTCTGCGGACTTGGTCAGACAGCTCCGAATCCGGTACTGTCCACACTCAAGAATTTCCGCCATGAATATGAAGCGCATGTATTGGCGAAGAAATGTCCTGCCGGTGTCTGCAAAGACCTGCTCCAGTTTGAAGTCAACCCGGAAAAGTGCGTTGGCTGCGGACTTTGTGCAAAGAACTGTCCTGTACAGGCTATTTCTCAGGGCGATTACATCGCACCCGGCAAGAAGCGTGCTGCATTTGTGATTGATGCTTCCAAGTGCATCAAGTGCGGTGTCTGCATGAGCAACTGCCGTCCGAACGCTATCACCAGAGGCTAATCAGAATAGGAGGAACTACTAATCATGGCTGATATTAATGTAAAAATCAATGGTATTGCGGTGACTGTTCCGAAGGGTACAACTGTTCTGGAAGCCGCACACATGGCAGGTATCGACATTCCGACATTCTGCTATATGAAAGAAATTAACGAAATTGGTGCTTGCCGTATCTGTATGGTAGAAATCAACGAAGGCAGAGGTTTCCGTCTGGTTGCATCCTGCGTTTATCCGCTGAATGTAGACGGTGCTGAAATCCGCACCAATTCTCCGAAGGTAATGGATTCCAGAAGAAAGACTCTGGAACTGATT
>DJXC01000139.1 GCA_002449575.1 Ruminococcus sp. UBA7014 | reverse complement strand
GCGGTCAGAAACAGCGTGTGGCTATCGCCAGAGCTATGGCAAACAAGCCCTCGATTCTGCTCGCAGACGAGCCGACCGGCGCACTGGATTCCAAAACCGGACGCATGATTATGGACTTATTCCATAAGCTTCATGACGAAGAAGGCACAACAATCGTATTAATCACGCACAGCAACGAACTCGCCGCCGAAACGGAACGGATTATTACCATCAGTGACGGCAGTGTGATTTCTGATACGGGGGTGAAAGATAATGCAGTTTATTGAAAATCTCCGGCTTGCCCTGACCTCTATCGCTGCCAACAAGATGCGCTCTGTTCTGACGATGCTCGGCATTATCATCGGTATCAGTGCCGTTATCATGATTACCACGATAGGCACATCTATCCAGAAAACGCTTGTCAATACGTTCAATTCTATCGGCAATATGAACTATTTTCAGCTCTATGCGCAAGTCAATTACCGCAGTCAGGAAGATGACGAAATTATCAATTATACGGATGAAGATTTAATCTCCCGTGAGATGCTTGACAAGCTGGTAAATACTTATCCGGAATATTTCTATCTCAACATGACAGAAAGCTTCGGCAGTGTGGAACTGAAAAACTGGAAAGACCAGGTACTCAAAGCAAATATTGTCGGACGCATGAATATAGAGGGTGACAATGATATTAAATTCACTCGTGGCAGAAAAATCAACAAGACAGACAATGACTTGCACAAACAGGTACTGAACGTTTCCACACTGTTTGTAGAACAGTATCTTTCACCTGATGCTGACCCTATCGGGCAGACAGTTTCCACAGATATGGGAGATTTTGTCATTGTCGGTGTGTTTGAACTGCCGGCTATCTATGAAAAGCAGATTTATAAACCCGGTCAGAAAACAATCGAAAAAGTAACGCCTGTATATGTTCCTTATGATACTGTCATGGCACTGACACATCAGGAAAACAGCTATAACTATTATGCAGAAGTGTATTACAATCCGGAATACGATGTGGAAATGCTTGAAAATACACTTCAAAAATTCTTTGAAGATGAATATGCTGAAAAGCCTTACATGTATATTGAAATTGAAAACATGCAGTCACAGCTCGGCATGATTAATACAGTTATCAATGTCATCACGATTGCGATTTCTATCATTGCCGCTATTTCGCTGATTGTTGGCGGTGTCGGTGTTATGAACATTATGCTTGTCAGCATTACAGAACGTACAAAGGAAATTGGTGTCCGGAAAGCACTGGGCGCACAGAATTCCGCAATCCGGATGCAGTTTGTCGTAGAAGCTATCCTGCTTTGTCTGATAGGCGGTATCATCGGCATCATACTGGGCATTGCAGGCGGTATGCTGATAGGCTTTGTTGCAAAACAGCTTGTGACGAACTTCTATGCTGAATATGCAGAATTATTCACAATCACAATTCAGCCGTCCATTCCGGCAATTTTGATTTCTGTCGGCTTCTCAATTCTGACAGGTGTCTTCTTCGGATATTATCCGGCGAATAAAGCTGCCAAGATGAATCCGATTGATGCACTCCGTTATGATTAATCCTAACTTTCCCGTCATAAAAAATGCAGAGGATTTTGTTCCTCTGCATTTTCTTTTTTTAGTTTTTAAGCTTCAGACAGTATGACCTTTTGCCTTGATAACTTCGACAATACTGTCAACCTGTTTATGACATTCTTCTTCGGTCTGTGCTTCTGCCATGACACGGATAACCGGTTCTGTACCGGATTCACGAACGAGAATTCTGCCTGTTGTGCCGAGTGCTGTTTCTGCGGCTTTGACAGCGTTCTGGACATCGGGGTCATTCTGTGCCTCAGCCTTGTCTTTGACACGAACGTTGACAAGCACTTGCGGATAAATTTTCAGCGGTGCGGCGAGTTCGCTCATCTTACATTTTTTTGCAAGCATGACTTCCATCATCTTGAGGCTGGTCAGGAGACCGTCACCAGTTGTTGCATACTTTGAGAAAATAATATGTCCGGAATCCTCACCGCCCAGACGACAGCCGTTTTTCGACATATATTCATAGACATACTTGTCACCGACTGCGGTTTTCGCATAGCCGATGCCGATTTCATCAAGGGCTTTATACAGTCCGAAATTAGACATGACAGTTGTCACAATTGTATTTGTTTCCAGTTTTTCACGTTCTTTCATATATTTGCCGTAGATATACAGAATATGGTCACCTGTCAGGACGTTTCCGTTTTCGTCCACACACAGACATCTGTCAGCATCGCCGTCATAAGCAAAACCGACATCCAGATGATTTTCCTTTACAAACTTCTGTAAGCCTTCGATATGGGTAGAGCCAGCATTATTATTAATATTCAGTCCGTTCGGACTTGCATTTAATAAATAAGTTGTTGCGCCGAGGGCATCAAAGAGTGTTTTTGCCAGATTCCAAGCCGCACCGTTAGCGCAGTCCAGACCGACTTTCACGCCCTTGAACGAATACAGTCCGAGTGAAATCAGATAGCCTAAATATCTGTTTCTGCCGGAAACATAATCGACAGTACAGCCGATATGGTCGCCCTGTGCGAACGGCAGTTCTTTCCATTCCTGACCGAATAAATTTAACTTTCCGTCAAGATAATCTTCTACCAGAGAGATAGTTTCTTCATCCATTTTTTCGCCGCTTCCGTTGATGAGCTTGATGCCGTTGTCATAATACGG
>DJXC01000048.1 GCA_002449575.1 Ruminococcus sp. UBA7014 | reverse complement strand
TCGTCATCATCATCGTCGTCATTGGCTTCCTGTGCTTTTATCTTTTCAGCCTTCTTTGCTTTCTGCTTTGCAATTTCTTCCGGTGATTTGTTTTTCCTGAATGCCAGAATGATAATTGCAATGATTGCCAGTACAATCAGTATACAGGTAACAATCAGCAGAAGCATATTTTTATTGCCTATAATCGCTGCATAACTGGAAGTGCGTTTCAGAACCAGATTTCCGTTTTTATTTTCGAGTGTATAGTCTACTGCATCACAGATAAAGCAGTCAGAGCCTGTCCAGCCCGGTGCAAAGACAGCTTCACGAAGGTTTCCGGAAAGACTGACACCAATTTTGGCTTCCATATCAGTATCAATGTTTTCTGCCTGACAAGAAAGAGCATCGGTTTCTGTTGCCTGACAAAATACCAGATTACTCTGTACACCGTCTGCGCTGTTGTTCAGAACAGAAGGCTTTCCGCCGAGTTTAATCGGAACAGTACCCATTGCAAGAATACCACCGCCAACTCTGCTTTCACCAGAAGCAACATTGCTCTGAACGGCAGCTTTGCCTTTCAGGGTCAGTGCTGCGGTATTGTTCAGCAGAATGCCACCGCCGTGTACAGCAGTGTTTCTTATAATGCTGCCACCGGAAATGCTTACTTCACCGGCTTGGGCATAAATGCCGCCGCCGTCACGACCGGTATTGTCAGAAAGTTCACCGCTGACAAATTTGAATATGCCATCTGAAACCGCAACACCACCACCGCATTGCTGGGCGGTATTGTTATAGATTTTTCCACCGCTGACAGTGAACTGGCTATTTTCTCCGGCAAGCAGTACACCGCCGCCACTGGCATCTGTCTTGTTGCCGGTGATATTACCGCCCCACATATTAACTGTAGCTCCGGCTTCGATATAAATGCCGCCTGCGCCGTTGGAGCTGTTTCCGCCGGAAATTGTGCCACTGCTGCCCATTGCTACATTAGTATCTGTCAGATTCAGCGTACCTCCGCCTGCAACGTGAATGACTTCTCCGTGTTCTACAGCAAATTCCAGATTCCGGTTGATGCCGTATCCGTTCAGGTCGATTGTAATTTCATGACCAGAAGGCACATTCAGAACTCCATCATAAATAAAGCCTTCACCTGTGCCAAAGCGTGTGCCATAAGAAGAATTCCAGTCTGCATAAAGTGTAATCACTGCGGAAGAACCTGTCATAGCAGTATTCCACATAGCTTCCGCACCACCAGAAGAAGGATTATCATAATAATAAGAAGTAACATCATTCACTGTCACCGAAGCCACTGCGCCTTCCGGTACAAAAACAGCAGCGGAAGTCCTTACTGCCGGAACAGATGCCAGCAGAAGAAAGCCTGAAAGTGCAGATGCAAAAATGCGTTGTAATTTCATGTATATCTCTCCAATCAAAATTTGCTTGCTATTATCTATTATACAGCGAATTGCAAAAAATTACAATGTCACAAAAAAGCAGATTTATCCTGTTTATTGTCGCAAAGTTTTTGTGCATTTCTGACAAAATTTCAATATTTACGCTGCTTTCTTGACAAATCCTGCAATTTGCGTTATACTTAATTATATTAATTATATATTTCACAAAACGGAGCTGATAAGTTTTTATGAATCAGATTTTAAACAAGATGGAACGAAAATTCGGAAAGTATGCAATTCCTAATCTTATAACAATTATTGTTTTCGGAATGGGACTGGTATTTCTGTTAGATACGTTTTTTGCAGCAAATCCGAATTATGATTATTATCTAAGCGATTTGCTGTATTTCGATACTGACTTGATTTTACAGGGACAAATCTGGAGGGTGATTACTTTCCTGTTTCTGCCGGAATCGTCCAGTGCGCTCTGGATTATATTTACACTGTACTTTGACTGGCTGATTGGAAAATCACTGGAAAATCAATGGGGGAGTTTCCGGTTCAATGTATTTTATTTTCTTGGTGCAATTGGTTCGATTATTGGTGGAATCATTACAGGATGGGCAACAAACAGTTATTTGAATGCTTCGCTGTTTCTGGCATTTGCGACACTTTTTCCGGATTTTGAACTGATGCTGTTTTTTATTCTTCCGGTAAAAGTAAAATATCTGGGAATGATTTCTGCTGCGATACTGATATATTCACTGATAGTTTACCCCGTTTCTTATAAAGTTGCAATTCTGATTTCGCTCATAAATTTCTTTTTGTTTTTCGGAAAAGATTTTTATCAGAGAATCAAAATGTTTATCCGGCGGAAAAATCATCCATGGAACAAATAAACAGATTGAAAAGACTGCTGTACCGGAAAAGTACAGCAGTCTTTTCGCATTACTTGTCTTTTTTCTTTTTTCCGAGGATTTTTCGTGCAGTCAGTACAGCAGCAACTCCGGCGGCAGCACCGGCAGCCGGAACAGCGGCTTTGATAAGACCGGATTTTCCAGAAGCGGTTTTTTGTTTTTTCCGGGATTTCAGGATAATATCTTCCGGCAGCTTTTCAGCCGTATAATCGACATTTTCATCATCTGTCAGAATTTCAAAAGCATCAAATTCTACCGCACCTTTGGTAATCAGCATCCGGAGCGTATGCCAGCCAGTGTGCAGATGTTCCAGTGCAAAGAATGTTTCACGGAAATGACTGCTGCTGACAGAGTAATCTTCTGTATATAATTTTTTATCAATCCAGAACATCAGCCCGGCAGATTTCACACGCCCCAGCAAAAAAATGCTGCTGCCATAAAAACGGATTTTCAGTTCGGAATCTTTCTCACCAGATGCACTGGTTCTGTTATAAAACTGATAGCTTGTCATCCCATGAAGCGTCCATTTGCTTTCATCATTCTGGAGATATTTCACAAACGGTGAGAGACAATCCTGCCTGTAAACATAAGGTGCAATCGGAAAATTCAGCTTTTCGGCTTTAATATCACAGAAACGGTTTTGATAAAAGGCACTGCACAGGCTCATTCTGCCAGAACGTACCATGGGACGACTGTCTAGTTTTGTTTCATAGACCGAATGTCCGTCAATAAAGCAGAATACCAGAACACCCATAGTAGCAATGCTGATTTTATGACCAATTGCATAAATATAGTTTTTGGTTTTTTCTTCGTGCAGAAGTTCGTCCATATAGCGAAGCTGCCATTTTCCGTCTGCATAAAGCCGAAGCTGTAATCCGCAGGCAGAAGTTTCCGGATTTGTAACTGCCGAATTGTAATGCAGTCCGACACCAATATAATTATCTTCTGCTGGAGAAGCAAAATAAGCCATGACACTTGCCTGATAGTTTGCCCATGTATCATCACCGAAACTGGTAATCGGTTCTGGTGTACCACGGAAACGCCAGTTTGTCGGCAAAATGTCTTTTGTAATTTTTTGTTCCAGATAGATAACATCGTTCTCGGCTCTGATAAGCTCAAATGCACCGCCTTGGTCAGTAGTATACAGCGGCATACAGCCGTTTTTTTCTTCTTCAGAATGCATCGGCAGAATGAACGGCAGAGGAAGCCGCTTGTTTTCCGGAATTGGTTTCAATTGTTCTGTGCCGTTAATATCAGAAGTTTCCAGCGTGGTGACTGTCAGAACAGAATAAGGTTTGACCATTACGGAAAAGCTTGTCTCTTCCTCCGAACTGCGGACAGCAATATTTTTTACAATCTGAAACCAGTTTGCATCTACAGGTTCTGGAACAGGACTTCCGGCAGTTTGCAGCAGAGAAACCGTTTCCGGGAATACTGACATATTTTTCAGGATAACCTGATAATAACGTGGTGTTTCTGTATCATTTGCAAAATGCATGGTGAAATTTGACCTGTCCGGTGAAATCAGTGTCATATAATTATCATGTGTGTCCCAGATAGCCTGATTTTCCTCACCATCGCCGAAACATGCACCGGGAACATATTGCCAGTCCGGAGCAGCAAAACGCATAAAATGTGCCGAAATCCACAGTCCGACATCAACCTGATAATAGCCTGACCACGGTGTCCGGGCGGTCAGAAGCTGTTTCGGTGAATAGCATGAGCCGTCATAATATGCCGAAACAGGCGGCTGAAATTCATACAGATTCATTCTGCTGTTGGCATAAGCATTGATAATCCGGACAGCAGTATTAATCGCACCATTTGAGCCGATAATGCCTGTACCGTCCGCACGTCTGGAAAGTTCCGGAACATTACAGGGAGCAATCCCCTCACTGTACCAGATTTCCTTTTCATAGAAATCATGCAGGTATCTGGTATTTTCATCAGCCTGTGACGTATAGTGCAGACTGATAACATCTACTGCATTGCGGAGTTGTTCATCGTCCCGCATAAGTGCAGAAATCTTCTGGGAGCTGACTTCATCAGAAGCTACTATCTTGATTTTAGAAAAGTCATAGGGTGTGCGGCGTTCGGTTTTTAGTTTTCTGGAAAAGTAAATCAGCCATTCTGTATCTGGTGTATCTGTTTCGTTTGCATCAGCACTGATGAAATCAAATTTCAGCTGATAAGTTTCATAAGCAGCTCTGAGTGTTTCGCTGTACCATCTGTAACGTGCATCGAATCCCGCTTTTTTACTTTCCTGAAAAGCGGCTGTTACCCAGTGCGGTTCACCCCAGCGGAGTAAATCAAGTGTAATTTCCGGATTCAGTTTTTTTGCATCGGCAGCAAATTCAAAACCTGCACCACGGGTCACATCTGCTTTTTCGTCAGGGAAACGCTTCACACAGGGTTCTGTTCCGGAAGAAGAATTTACATCTGTGCCGAGTTCTATCTTGATATGCACCAGACTTGCGCCATAATCAGGCTGAAATAATAATTTCATAATTTCCTGATAAGCTTCCGGATGTTTTCTTTTATAATCTATCAGAAGTCTGGAAGAACCATTTCCGGTAACACAGCCCAGACCTCTGAAAACTTCTCTGGAGCTGACTTGTGAGCCGTCAAGAATAATTTCTTTCGCCATTGGGATTATCCTCCTGTACTGCAATCAGAAATTTGATATGTTTGCCCTCTTCGGTAAACATGCGTTCATGTTCGGTCTGGAGATTTTCTGCAAAGCCGGAGCTGTGCAAATCTCTGGTGATATATTTTATCTGAAAGCCTGTTTCCTGAAAATATTGCAGACTTTCTTCAAAAAGCTGGTCATCATCGGTTTTAAACCAGATTTCGCCTTTCAGGAATTCTTTGTACTGCACAAGCTGACGAGTATGTGTCAGGCGGCGTTTCTTATGCTTGGGCTTGTTCCACGGATTGCAGAAATTAATAAAAATCCGCTGAATATTATCCTGTTCGCCGAAAACTTCCGAAATCTGCATGATATTCAGAATCATAATTCTGACCTGTGCGGAGGTCAGATTTTCGGACTGCAAAGCCTGTTCAATTTTGCGCTTGGCAAGGACAAGCATTTCATTTTTAATATCAATTGCGATAAAGTTGACATCACGCCAGTGCAGAACTGCCTGACTTGCAAAGCCGCCTTTTCCGCAGCCTAATTCGAGATAAACCGGCTTCTGATTCTGAAAAACTTCCTGCCAGTGATTTTTATATTTTTTCGGTTCGGCAATAAAGAACTCTGTAGATTCAAGTTCCGGTCTTGCCCACGGTTTACATCTGATTCGCATAAATCCGGTAATCCTTTCATGATAATTTTATAATCTTCAAAATAATCAAAATAAATTGTATAAGATACAGAACAGGTTCTGCCAGAATAATCGTTCCGAAAATTATTAAAACGAGAGAGTCTGTCATTTGCTTTCTCCGTGCTTTTTTTCGTTCAGTTTCCAGAACGGAAGTTTTCTGATGCAGAATTTCTTTCTGTTTTTTCCGGAGCTGTTTTCTGTTCAGTTTCTGTTGTTTTTTGTGTGTCATATTTGGTACAGTCTCAATGAAAATTATTGTCCGGTACATTTTTTCACTTGATACAACTTATTATTCCAAGGATTCCTTTACAGAGTTTTTTATAATTATTAAACTTTAATTTTTCTGCCTCTTTTGCATTTGCATTTTCCAGATTTTCAGTTATTTGACTCATACATTCTCTTAGTTCCTTTATCTGATTAATCAATTCAGGAGGGGGATTCTTTAAACCAGATACTTCATTCTCAACTTTTTCTAAACATCGTGTTGCTTTATCGAAATGTTTTTTTGCATGGGCAGCCGCTTGTTTGTAATCGGCTTCATGAGGAGAAGTGCCGGCACTAGCATATGCCCCTGCATCTATTGCATAATCCTCAGCTTTGTCAATCTCCTGCTCTACTTCCTTTATAAGAGCGATAATTTTTTGCTTTCTTCCAAAATCAAACATAATAATTTTCCTTTCTAATTCTTAATAAATCATAATTCAATAGAAATTTCCTGTCCGGTTTTCTGATACTGTTCGAGTGCAACGCCCGTCATGCGGAACATCAGTTCAGCAGCTTTTGTTGCTTCAGAATCGGCATATTTATTTTCCGCATAGATAACTTTTTTGATTCCGGACTGAATAATCGCCTTGGCACATTCATTGCAGGGGAACAGCGT
>DJXC01000021.1 GCA_002449575.1 Ruminococcus sp. UBA7014 | reverse complement strand
AACAGAACCTATTGAAACAGAACCTGCTGAAACAGAACCCACTGAAACAGAACCTATTGAAACAGAATCGATTCAGCAAGATGCTACAGAAACTGTGGTTCTTCTGGGTGATGCGGACATGAGCGGCAAAGTTGATATTCTCGACGTTATCACAATCAACAGAGCCATTCTCGGAAAAGAAAAACTGACAGCCGAACAGCTCCGGAATGCTGATATTGACAGCGATAACAAACCAACTGCTGTAGACTCCCTGACAGTCATGAAAGCAATTGTTGGTCTGGTTGACCTCAATAAATAAAATTCTCTTCTTCTCCCATATTTTGCATTTTTCCTCTTCTGCCGGACAGACCTCCGGCAGAGAGGAAACTTTCTTTGCCCGGATTTTTAACAGAATTTTGTCAGAACTGCCTTCTTTTGTTGGTAGACAGCAGCTTATTTTCATGTTATAATGTTAAAAAACATAGCAAAGGTGGTAATTTTATGAATTCTATGAAAAATACGAAATATCCAAGAAGATATTATCTTGACAATATTCGCTGGATAACCGTCATTCTAGTAGTAATTTATCATACGCTCATGATGTACAGCGGCATCACACCGCTCGGCACAGTTGTCGAACCCGGAACAATTCATATTCAGGACAGTATTCAGTATTTTCTTTACCCGTGGTTTATGATGATTTTATTTCTTATTTCCGGCATCAGTGCAAAAATCAGTCTGACCAATCAACCGGATAATAAAGTATTCCTGAAAAAGAGAACTGTCCGCTATCTTGTGCCTTCGACTCTGGGACTTCTGGCATTTCAATGGATTCAGGGCTATGTCAGCATGAAAATCAGCCATTCTTTTGAAACGCTTCCGGACGCTGTGCCGAAACCTGTACAGTTCCTGATTATGTCACTTTCCGGAACAGGTGTTCTGTGGTATCTTCAAATGCTCTGGATTTTTTCGCTGGTTCTGGTACTTATCCGGAAACTGACGAAAAATCAGGAAACACTTTATCCAAAAACTGTTAATTTCCCGTTCTGGGGGATGCTTCTGCTTGCAGTTCTGGCAGTTGGATTCGCACAGGTTCTGAATACTCCTGTGATTGTTTCCTACAGATTCGGAATTTATGGCTTTGCATTCTTTGCCGGATATTATATTTTTGCACATGAAGAAGTCATCGACAAATTAGTGAAATATTGCATTCCGCTGATGATAGTTTCTGTTCTGACAGGAATTGTTCTGACGGTATTATTTTGGGGGCAAAATTTTGCAGATGCACCTGTTCTGAATCATCCACTGAATATTCTGTACGGCTGGCTGATGTGTCTTGCAATCTTCGGCACGGCTAAGAAATATCTGAATTATCAGAATTCTGTCATGAAATGGCTTTCCGGAAAAAGTTTCGGACTGTATGTATTTCACTATCTGGGAATGTCGGCATGTGCGTATCTGCTGAATGTATACACTTCTCTGCCTTTAGCAATTTGCTGTCTGCTGACTTTGTTTTCTTCGTTTGCGGCTGGCTACGGACTATATGAAATCATCTCCCGGATTCCGGGATATAGATGGCTTGTGCTTGGCATCTCAAAAAACAAAACTTATATACAAGAAAGGAGCAACATAAATGTTCAATGATAATCTGACAGCTCTCAGAAAAATGAAAAAACTCTCACAGGAAGAACTTGCCGAACAGGTTGGTGTTTCCCGGCAGACACTCTCCAAATGGGAAACCGGAGAATCTCTGCCAGATATCGAAAAAGCCAAAATTCTGGCAGATTTTCTGGAAGTCACTTTGGATGATTTGCTTTCTTATAATCACAATCATACCGGAATGCCGATTCCTCCAAAAGGCAAATACGCATTCGGAATCGTGAAAGTCGGTGAAAAAGGACAGATTGTCATTCCGGCACAGGCAAGAAAAGTATTTGGTATTTCTCCGGGAGATAATCTTTTTGTTCTGGGGGACGACAGTCAGGGGCTGGCACTGGTGAAAGAATCAGATTTTTTGTATCTTCTGGATATGATACGGAAGCAGAAATAATCATTTTTAGCAGCGGAGTCCTCTGCAACTGTTTTTTTCAGAAAGACTTGCAATTCCATCAGTTCTGTGCTATAATAAATTCCGGAATATAAGAAATGAGGGATAAAATTTTATGCTAGCTTTCAAGAAACAGATTCCGCTGCTGATGACACTTCTGCTGACAGGACTGATGACAGGTATTGCCGGATATTTAAAAAATCCGGAAATTATCTTTCCGGAAATGGCAGCAATTGCTGTCGGCTCACTGACTGCGCCACGGTTTGCATGGAATGTCAGCAAATCCAGAATGTTACTCTGCATCATGTGTTGTGCGGTACTTGGTGTAATGATAGTCCGGTTTCTGCCGCTTTCAGCCGAATTTCAGCTATGTGTGGCATTTTTTGCAGCACAGATGATTTTTCTCTGTTCACGGACAACATTTGCACCTATGATTTCTGCACTGGTACTGCCGGTCATGTTACAGACAGAATCTGTTGTCTACTTGATTTCAGCATTCAGCCTGACGGTACTGGTTTTGCTTTGCAGGATATTTCTTGAAAAAACAGGTATCTGCAAAGCTTTCAGTTATCAGCCGCTTTCTCCGCCGGATAAAGCAGATTTCCTTCAGGCAGTTCTGAGAAGTTTTACAGGCAGTCTGCTAATTCTTCCGGCGATGCTGCTAGATATGCGTTTTGCTGCTGCGCCACCTCTTCTAGTAGCGTTTACAGAATTCTGCAAGCCTGATTCTCCGGCAGAAAAGAAAAAACTGTCAATTCTTCTGCTGATGCTGTTCTGTGCTGTCACTGGCGCACTGTGCAGATATGTATTTACAGTTCTGCTGTTTCCGGTATGGATTCCGGCAGTTCTGACGATTCTGCTTGTCTGCCTGATGATGCAGAAAACTGGTATGTTTCTGCCTCCAGCGGCAGCGATTTCAATTCTTGCCTATCTGATTCCGGAACAGGCATTACTCTGGTTTCCGGTACAGATTGCCGCAGGTACAGCAATTTTATTATACTTGTCTGACCTGTGCAGACAAAAAAAGACCGTTCCGGCATAATTCCGGAACGGTTTTTGTCAATCATCAAAATAGACAATTCTGCCACCGAGTTCATCAAAGACCTGTTGAAAGAAAGACTGGCTCATTGTCCGTGAACTGCCTGTGTTGGGGTCACGATAGGTCAGATTTTCTGCATCATGTCCGCAGACAACAACTGCATGTTCACCGCCCGGCCACTGAATAAGTTCGCCGGTTTCGTAGTCATACCAGCTATTCCGGTAAGTAATGCCTTTTTCGGGGTTGGTACAGTACCATGCAATTACAGGTGTACCCTGATTCAGCAGAGAAATCACTTCTGTCAGAGATGCGCCGGACTTGGTATGCACACCGCTTCGGAATGCAACAGCCGTTGTAGCAATGGGAATATTATATACGCCATAAGAACTGGAACTTTTTGGATTTCCGACAAATTCCCGTTCCGGATTTGCACCGTAACGCTTTCCGTTCCGGGTATATGGAACTGGTCCTTTCGGAAGAACAGAAACAATCTGTTCCATGCTGACATTGACATCATAATAATGCAGCAGCATATATAAAGCTGCACTTTCACATCCGGTCGGATAATCCGGATGCTGATTGAATGTCATCACATCCAGCATGACTTCTTCCGGCATGTTGAGAACTTTCTGTTTCAGCAGGCAGAAATCATAAATATTGACATTGCTGTCATGATTCAAATCTGCTGTAAACCATTGTTTCTCTGTGAGTGGCGTTCTGCCGTGCAGATAATCCTGTAACAGAAGAATATCCTGAGAATTTACAATATCGTTATTATCAATATCTCCCCAGACTTCTGCCTTTGCTTGTATCGGATTACATAAAAATGTCATTGCCAGCAAAAATGCTGTAAGTTTTCGTTTCATACAGAACTCTCCTGATTTTCCTTACTGCTTTTCATCATGCCCATAAACTGCAAGCTGATGATAATTACACCACCAATTACAAAAAATACAAAACTGAATGTTGAAAAGCTCAGAGGGGCTAATCCAAGCGGATTTTTATCTGCATCTGTAAGAGTTGTCGCCCCCATCGCTACCGGATAGAGTGAACCAATCATCATGCCAATGATGAAAAATACTGTAGCACTTCTCCATTTTTCCAGAGCTGTCCGGATTAAACGCACAATCGAAACAATGCCGATAATCACACCGATTCCGAATGTAAATAAAACCGGAATATATTGCAGATGCAAGTGAAGGGTTTCTTTAATCGCACTGACAATCGGAATATATAATCCAAAAATCAGCAGCAGTGTCGAACCGGAAATGCCCGGCAGCACCATTGCACAGATAGCCACTGCGCCGGCAATAAAAACATAAAGATATGTTCCGGCTGTAGCATGTTCGAGCGTGACAGCGTTGTTTTCACCGCCTGTTGTAAAGTAGGTCAGGGCGAAAACACCACCTGCCCCCAGAATGACCATGAACATTGTCCAGAGTTTCTGTTTCAGACATTCACGTTCTTCATAGATAACTACCGGGATTGCAAAGATAATAAATCCGATAAACAAAGAAGAAATCTGATAGATATGCTTTTCAAAGACAGCAGTCAGCACCAGTACAGATGCCAGAAATCCGATTACCCAGCCTGCGCCGAGTTTGACTAAGTAGAGCAGGGCTTTCTTTTTGGCTTCGAGATTGCCTGTCAGCAGGTCATTCAGCGAGCCGATAAAATTATCATAAAATCCCATCAAAAATGCAACTGTTCCGCCGGATACACCCGGCACACTGTCAGCCAGTGCCATACAGAAACCGTTAAACATTGTCATGAGAAGCTGTTTTGCTTTCATGTTGTTCTCCTCTCTTGAAAACTAATTCTAAAATATTTTTATGATTATCGGAACACACTCCAAAGTAAAATTGTATAAAATAATCCTGCTCCGGCAAGAAGCACGAACACCGGCAGTCCGACAGCAATCACAATGACACTGTACCAGTCAAGCAGCAGATATCGTTCCGGATTTTTTTTGCTTTTCCAGATACGGACTTTATACATCTGGTCTTTGTGATAGATTTTATCAATAAACATAATTTCCGCCGGAAAAGAATTATCATATTCCCTGTCATCCAGCCAGTAAACCGCATGTGTTCCGACACCTTCATTCTGGTCAATTCTGAGATATTTTGCTTCTGTAGGCTTTGTCATCAGCAGCAGAATCAGGCTGACAATGAAAAATAATGCCATCAGCAGAAGAAACAATTCTGTCAGTGAAAGCAGTCCCAGAATAATCAATGTCGGTGAAACACCCAGAATCAACAGAAGAACAATAATTACTATCGCTCCGATGATAAATTCCATAAAACAGTCACCTCTGATTCAGATACCAGCTCGCCAGATACAGTGAACCACAGATAACAACCGGATTTCCGGAAGATTCCGCTAAAACAAGGGCTTTCGGAAGTGCATCTTTCAAATCAGAAATTTCTGCATCTGTATGATGTTTCCGGAAATATTCAGCAAGCTGTTCCTTCGGGAATGCATTCGGTGTAAAGCCGTCCACACAGAAGACTTTCAGGAATACGGGTGATAAATTTCCGGAAGCAGTATCTGCATCTTTTGAAGCGGTCATGCCGCAAATGCCGATATACTTTCCGTCTCTGTCTTGCTGCAACAAATTGGAAAGTGCTTTTGTACCGTCTGCATTGTGACCACCGTCCAGAATCACAAGTGGATTTTCCTGCAAAATCTGGATTCTGCCGGGAACAACTGTTTCATAAAGTCCTTCATGCACAGCTTTTTCCGGAATGTGCAAACCCTGTTCTCTTAAAGCATTGACAGTTTCAAGCACTGTTACAGCATTATCAACCTGATGTTCACCGCCCATTCTGGTTTTGTAGGGGATATCACCATAGAAAAATTCATTTCCTGTGAAAGCAATATCACCATACCAGATATGTTTCTGAGGCTGAAAAATTTTGCAGTGTTTTTCCTGTGCGGTTTGCCGGAAAATTTTTTCGCCCTTATTTTCGGGTGAAATCACGACAGGACATCTCTCTTTGATGATTCCGGCTTTTTGGGTGGCTATCTTTTCGATAGTGTCGCCCAGAATTTCCATATGGTCTTCAGAAACAGAAGTCAATACCGAAACAAGCGGTTTTTCAATAATATTTGTCGCATCCAGCAAGCCGCCGATTCCAGTTTCCAGAACGACAATATCCACCTGTTTCCGGACAAAATACAGAAAGGCAATCACCATTGTAATTTCAAACTGAGAATAGCCCATTCCGGTGACAGTCGCCTGCAACCCTTCACAGAGTTCACAGAGTATTTTTTCCGGAATGTCTTCCCCATTGATTCTGATTCTGTCCTGATAATGCCGGATATACGGAGAAGTCAGCGTTCCCGTTTTGTATCCGGATTTTTTCAGGATATTTGTCAGATATTCAGCGACAGAGCCTTTTCCGTTTGTTCCGGCGATATGAATATATTTTAATTTTTTGTGCGGATTGCCGACCTGATTCAGCAGTCTGGCAATCCGGTCAAGATTCCTGACCGGTTCGCCGCTTTTTGTAAAACTGCTGATAAATTTCATGGCGTTTTCAAATGTCATGATACTCACCTGAATCAGCTGTATGCCTTGATAGATTTCATAATTTTATCCATTTTTTCTTGTGCTTTGGCGAGTTTTGCCTTTTCTGCTTCGATAAGCTTTTCAGGAGCTTTTGCTAAGAATCCCTGATTGTTGAGTTTGCTGCTCAGAAAATCAATATCTTTCTGTGCTTTCTGCCGTTCTTTTTCGAGTCTTGCAAGTTCCTTTTCCTTATCGACAAGTTCGTTCATGGGGATAAAAATTCTTGCGGCAGCGGTAACAGCTCCGGCAGAATCCGGAATTTCAAAATGGCTGCCAATTTCGATTTCAGAAGCAGAAGCCAGTTTTTCAAAGAACAGCTTTGCACCGGCAAATAAGTCAGCATCTGCGGTTTCAATATAGAGTTTTGCCTTGACAGACGGCGGAACATTCAGTTCTGTTCTGGTGTTTCTGACTGCCTTAATGGCAGCAATTATTTTTTCAAAATCGGTTTCTTCAGCAAAGAAATTGAGTTTTTCGTCATAAACCGGATAAGCAGAAAGCATAATCATAGAACCGTCATTGACAAGTGTCTGCCAGATTTCTTCTGTAATAAACGGCATGAACGGGTGCAGCAATTTCAGCATACCTTGCATTGTCCAGACAAGAACAGCCTGAGCGGATTCTTTCGCTTCACCGCCAGCCTGAATTCTGGGCTTTGTCAGTTCGATATACCAGTCGCAGAATATATCCCAGATAAAGTCATAGAGTTTTGAGCAGGCAACACCGATTTCAAAAGCTTCCAGATTCTGGTTGACTTCCTTTGCAAGCTGATTGAATTTAGAAACTACCCATTTATCTTCCATAGTGAGTTTTTCAGGCAGACCAGTGAATTTGAAATTTTCCGGCAGATTCATCATAATAAATCTGGATGCATTCCAGAGCTTATTTGCAAAATTACGTGCTGCCTTGACTTTATCATCAATATAGCGCATATCATTACCCGGCGCATTACCGGTTGCCAGCATGAAACGGAGTGCATCTGCACCATACTGGGAAATCACTTCCAGCGGGTCAATGCCGTTGCCGAGAGATTTTGACATTTTGCGCCCCTGAGCATCTCTGACAAGTCCGTGAATCAGAACCGTATTGAACGGCACTTCACCCATATTTTCCAAAGCAGAGAACATCATTCTGATAACCCAGAA
>DJXC01000142.1 GCA_002449575.1 Ruminococcus sp. UBA7014 | reverse complement strand
ACCGGAGGCGGCAGTGTTGTGGAAGACGGCGGAGGCGGAAGCGGAGATGCAGAAGGCGCACTTTTCGGCGCACTGCTCTGGTTTCTCTTTTTTTCCTGTTCTTCAGCGAGGTTGACTAAATTGTTATCTTCCTCAGAAAAGCCGTTTTTGGCCTGTTTTTGTGCAGCATTCGCTTTTTCTCGTCTTGCCTTGTTGTCTGCTGCCAGAACTTTTTTAGAAAAAGCATTCTGACAGTTCTGACAGTTGACAGCATCCAGAAAATCAAGCAGGTCAGTAAAATCTCTTGTACCTGACTGAGTAAATTGTGATGCGTTTTTTGTCAGATTGATTCTGCATCCGGTTTTCTTTCCGTTGACAGATGCATGAATTGTCTCGTCTTTTGTATCTTTGTACAGAAAAAGTTGCATAAGCATCCTCCTTTTATAGTGACAAAAATAATAGAATTAGGGCAGTATGCCCAGTGTACTTTGAATGCACCCTCCTGTTTCAAAGTCCTCATATATATCATAACATATTTTTTCTACAAAATCAACTGTTTTTTAAAAAAAAATATAAAATTTACAATTAGTATTATTGAAAAATAAATTTCAGATTTAAAATCGTTTTCGGTATTACAAATTGAAAAAATCTCAGAATCAGCATTGCATTTTTTTAGTGAATATGCTATAATAAGAAAAGAATGCCTGAAAAGGAGGAATGCATTTGAGTAAAATTGTCTGGAAAGGCAGTGCCATGCTTGCACCTGTACCGCCTGCGCTGGTGACATGCGGCACAATGCAGCACCCGAATGTGCTGACAGTGGCATGGACAGGCATTGTATGCACCCATCCGCCGATGACATATATTTCTGTCAGACCGTCTAGATACTCTTACACGATAATCAGCAAAAACAGAGAATTTGTGATTAATCTGCCGACTTCTTCCATGAGCCGGATAACAGATTATTGTGGCATGAAATCCGGTGAGAAAGTCAACAAGATAGAAAAATGTCATCTGGAACTTGCCGAAGGGACATCTGTCCGTGCACCGGTACTGGCACAGTGTCCGGTCAGTCTGGAATGTAAAGTCTGTGACGTGCGCCATCTGGGAACACACACCATGTTTCTGGCAGATATTACAGCCGTGCAGATAGATGACAGATATATTGACAGCAAAGGAAAATTCAATCTTCAGCAGGCAGGGTTGCTTGCCTATGCGCACGGAGAATATTTTGCACTTGGAAGAAAGTGCGGCGATTTCGGATTTTCCGTCAAAAAGAAACAAAAAAATAAATAATATCTTTATGGAGGTCATCAACATGAATGATTACAAGATTGCAGCCTATATTGTTCCCGGCGCACTTCGTGCTGCCAATGCCGCAGAAGAAAATCCACTGGATACTGCCACACTGATAGAGCTTTCCGGCATTCTGAGCAGTGCAGTTTCTGCCTATGGATGCCGGCAGCAGAAAGTAATTCTGAAGGCAGCCCTGAAAGTCAACCCCGATTTTAAAATGATTGCAGAAAATTTCTTTCTCGCCCTGAAAGAAACACCGACAATTGCCGAAGTTGTCCATACAAAAGAATATCAGCATGTTTCAGAATTTATCATTGAAAATAAAAATATGACCGCCAGACAGCGCATGAAACTTTACAGTGAACAATATGCTTCTTCCGGTGTCAAATTCTGGAAAGGCTTCCGGACAGCCTGCCTTTTCCTGACAGTTCTGTGTACTTTGCTGACAATCGGAATTTGTCTTTCTAAGCCGGAATATCGGGAACAGCTTTTGCAAACATGGAAAAAGTTGAAAGAATCTGCCGGAAAAATCAAAAACCATGCAAAAATATTCTGCAAAACTGTGAAATTCCTGATTCATCAGCTGACAAAATAATTTCTGTACAAACTGTAAAAAAGCTCTTGACATTTACAAAGAAAAATATTATAATAAATATGTACAAATTGTGAAAAAATGCTTTCAGGAGGTTTTTGTATGAAAAAACATTCATTAAAACACAAACTGACCGCCGCTGCCGCCTCGGCTGCTATGCTGACAGCTAGTATTCTGCCCTCTTTCGGTACGCTGACTGCTTCGGCAGAACTCACCGAAATGGATAATTTCGCCCGTCTGCTTCAGCATTCTATGTATTTCTATGATGCGAATATGTGCGGTACTGGCGTGGATGAAAATTCCCGTCTGTCATGGCGAGGTGACTGTCATACTTATGATGCACAAGTTCCACTCCAGCCGATGAATGAAAAAAGTGTCGGAACAAACCTGTCTCAGGAATTCATTGACAAAAATAAAGATGTCCTTGACCCGGACGGTGACGGATGTGTCGATGTTGCCGGCGGCTTCCATGATGCCGGTGACCATGTCGAATTCGGTATGCCGGAAAATTATTCTGCTGCGGCACTAGGCTGGGGCTATTATGAATTCCGTGATGCTTACAAGGCAACCAAACAGGATGACCATATCGAAACCATTCTGAGATATTTCAATGATTACCTGATGAAGTGTACTTTCCGGGATGCAGACGGCAATGTGATTGCACACTGCTATCAGGTTGGTGATGGTGATATTGACCACGCTTTATGGCAGTCTCCGGAAGTAGACAGCATGGCACGTCCGGCATTTTTCCTGACAGATGAAAAACCGCAGGTAGACTATGTCGTTTCAGCAGCAGCTTCCCTGACAATCAACTATCTGAATTTTAAAGATACTGACCCGACTTATGCCGCAAAATCTCTGGATTATGCAAAAGCACTCTATCAATTTGCATGGAAACATATTTCTGGTGTCACTCCTGATGCCAAAGCAGATACTTCTTTAATCAGTGACAACGGTGACGGTCCGAAGCAGTATTATTTATCCAGCAAATGGGAAGATGACTTTGTCTGGTCTGCTGCATGGCTCTATATTGCAACAGAAGACAAAACCTATCTGGAAAATTGTCTGCCTTATGTAGATTATTATGCACCTCCGGGATGGGCATTCTGCTGGAATGATGTCTGGAGCGGCGCAAATACATTGCTTGGCATTATTGACTTGCAGCACCCGGAACTGGATTTACAAAACATGTACAGAGCCGCCAAAGGCAAAAATCAGTATGATGATGCAGATTTCTGGTTGCAGATTGAAAAAGCCATCAAGACATGGCAGACTAATTATTCTACTCCGCAGGGCTATGCGTTCATGAGTACATGGGGCAGCGCACGTTATGATACAGCTATGCAGCTTGTTACACTTATCTATGATAAGTATAAAAATAACGACAAGCCCGGCACAGGCAGTGAATGGGCAAAGCGGCAGATGGAATATCTCATGGGCGACAATGATATCACTTATCTGGAAAAGCGTGAAGATGGTGTGACTCATGGACCAAGATGCTTTATTGTAGGATTCAATGAAAACTCATGTGCTTATCCGCATCACAGAGCGGCATCCGGTCTGACAAAATGCGAAGACCCTGCACCGCAGCGACATGTTCTTTATGGCGCACTGGTCGGCGGTCCTGACGGAAAAGATGCACATTTTGATGTTACTTCTGACTGGACTTACAACGAAGTAACCATTGACTACAATGCTGCATTTGTCGGCGCAGCTGCCGGACTGTATCATTTCTACGGCAGTCCTGATGATAAAATTGACGAGGACTTTCCGCCAGTAGAAGAAAATTCCGGCGAAAACGGCGGCGGAAATGGTTACTGGATAGAAGCTTTTGCTGTAGATGACCTGCATTCTGACGGCGCAGGTGTCACAAAGATTTCTTTCATGGTGCGCACCGATTCCAATAAGCCGTCTGATAAAATTTCTGTCAGATATTATTTCGACTCCAGTGAAATCAGCAATATCAATCTTGTCGAAGCCAAGGAATTATATGACCAGTCCAGTGCAGAAGCCAGAGAAGACGGCGCAGACGGCATTACTTCCGGTCCGTTCAAGTATGACGGCAAAGAAAACACCTATTATGTAGAAGTTAGCTGGGACGGCTATAAAATCGCCAACTCCGGAAAGAAATATCAGTTCTCCATGGGTATGTACTACGGCGATAACTGGGACCCGACAAATGACTACAGCTATCAGGGACTGCCTGTACTGTCAGATACTGAAATGTTTGCCGATAACAACGAAGCTAAAACAGAATATATGTGCATTTATGATGATGGTGTACTGGTCGGCGGTATCGAACCGGACGGAACTGCTCCTGCTCAGGAAGAACCTAAAACAGCAGAAGATACTACAGAAAAAGCACCTGAAAAAACAGCAGAAGCTGACACTTCCGGCAAGCTCGGCGATGTTGATGAAAATGGTAAAATTGATATTCTCGATGTCATCATGCTTAACAGGGCAATGCTTGAAAAAGAAAAATTAACATCTTCTCAGCAGAAAAATGCAGATGTAGACAAAGACAATAAGCCTACTGCTGCGGATTCTCTTATGATTATGAAATATATTGTCGGTCTGGTGACTGCTTTCTAAGAAATTTTTCTGCCCTCTGCCGGAACGAACAGCGGCAGAGGGATTTTTTCTGAAAAAAATAAATCATAAAAGGTGATAAATAATGAAAAAACATTTGCTGTCTGCACTTGTCACAGGTGCAATGCTCCTGAACCTGACCGCAGCAATGCCAGTTTCCGCACAAGAACCCGACGAATTTCATGATGACTGGCTTCATGTCGAAAATGGTGTTGTTGTAGACAGACACGGAAATGAAGTCTGGATGACCGGCTGCAACTGGTTCGGCTACAGTGTCGGTTCACAGATTTTTGACGGTGTCTGGTCAAGAAATATGCATGACATGCTTAACGAAATCGCTGACCATGGATTCAATCTGCTGCGTGTGCCAATGTCTACACAAATTCTGCTTCAATGGAAAAACGGCGAACCTGACCCGATTATCAAGCTGAATGAATGGAAAAATCCGGAACTGACTCTGGAAGGCACAGTCGGCGGTACACCTATGTACAGCTTTGACATCTGGAACAAGGCTGTTGCATGGTGCAGAGAAAACGGCATCAAAATCATGATGGATATTCATTGTGCTACCACTAATGCTGCCGGACATACCTATCCGTTGTGGTATGATGATAACTATAGTACAGATGACTGGCTGGAAGCTCTCTCATGGTTCGCTGATTACTATAAAGATGATGATACTGTCATTGCAATCGACCTCAAAAACGAACCGCACGGTAAGGCAGATGAAGGCAATTTTGCAAAATGGGACGGCTCGACAGATGAAAATAACTGGAGATATGCTGCTGAACGAGGTGCAGCTGCGGTTCTGGAAAAAAATCCGAATCTGCTCATCATGGTAGAAGGCATTGAAACCTATCCGAAATTTGAAGAAGGTGCAGACTGGACCTATCCGACAATTGATTATGCCCGTTATCCATATAGTTATTATCATGGCGCATGGTGGGGAGGCAACTTCCGTGGAGCAAGGAAATATCCCGTTGACCTCGGAAAATATCAGAGTCAGCTTGTCTATTCGCCTCATGACTATGGTCCGGAAGTCTATGAGCAGGAATGGTTCTATCTGGATGATGATACTAAAACCTTCACCCGACAGACACTTCTTGACGATTACTGGTATGATTCCTGGGCATATCTGGTAGAAGAAAAAATTTCTCCCCTGCTGATGGGCGAATGGGGCGGCTGGGTTGATGATGAACACGATACTACCGGCGAAAACCGTCACTGGCTTCAGGAACTGCGTGATTATATGATTGACAAGCGGATTCATCACACATTCTGGTGCTTCAATGAAAACTCCTCTGATACAGGCGGTCTGGTTTATGATAATTTTGAAAAATGGGATGAAGTCAAATATGAATTTATCAAACCAGCCCTGTGGCAGAATGATGACGGAAAATTCATCAGTCTTGACCATAAAATTCCGGTAGGTGTAAACGGCATTTCTCTGGGGGAATATTATGGTGATGCGCCTTCTCAGCCTGCTACAGAAGCAAAGCCGACTGAAAGCGAAGCAGTACCAGAAACAGAAATTTCTGATACTTCAGAAACCACTCCGGAAAAAGATTTGCTGTATGGTGATGTAGATGAAAGCGGCAAAATAGATATTCTGGATGTGATTACTTTGAACAGGAATTTACTTGGCAAGGAAAAAATTTCTGAAACGCAGAAAGCTATAGCAGATGTAGATAAGGACGGCAAGCCAACTGCGGCTGATTCGCTTCTGATTATGAAATATATTGTAGGAATTGTAACTTCTTTTTCCTGATATTACAAGAAAAGCGGCTGAACAAAACTCAGCCGCTTTTGCTGTATAGTTTAATTTTGAATGGTTTCAGATTCCATTAATCCGGCATCTTGTAGGGCTGTAATCAGGTGATTCATGCATTCGGCGACTTGTTCAGTAGTGACTGTTGCTATTGAAATGGTTGGAATTGCAGCAGCCTGAGGGATTTGCACTGGAGGCCCTGTCATTCCTCTTGGACCGGTTGCGCCTGTAGCTCCGGTTG
>DJXC01000141.1 GCA_002449575.1 Ruminococcus sp. UBA7014 | reverse complement strand
GGAGAAGATACCATCTTGATGAGTTCTTCTACAGAATAGCCGGAATCTGTCAGCATCTTTGCCGAGCCGATTAAACTCTGTGCAAACAGCGGCAGAGAAACTTCCTGTGAAATGCCCTCTTTTGCAGCATAATCCACAAATGCTTTTGCAAACAGATAGATAAACGCCGGACTGCTGCCATTAATAGCAATAATTTCTTTCATTTTGTTTTCCGGAAGCTGTGCCGAAATGCCGCAGGCATTGAAAATGCTGCATACAGTCTGGAATTCTGCCTCTGTTGTCGGTTCAGCCTTTGCCAGTGCAGAAGCTCCTGCTCCAAGAAGCAGGGGCGTGTTCGGCATGACAAGAATCACTTTTGCTTCCGGAATAGTTTTGCTCCGGATATATTCCGCAGTAATACCAGCAGCAATTGAAACAAATACAGTTTCTTTTGTTGTGCCGTCTTTAATCTGTTCAAGCACCTGTTCAAACATCTGCGGTTTGACAGCTAAGAATATATATTTGCAGTTCTGCATCACTTCCAGACCAGATGCACAGGCTTTCACTCCGGATTTTTCCAGTTCTGCCAGTTTTGCAGAATCCGGGTCAAAAGCAGCAACTTCCATATTCTGTGCAAGTTCACAGCCAAGAATGCCTTTCATAATGGCAGCACCCATATTTCCAGCACCGATAAAACCAACTTTTATTTTTTCACTCATGAGAAATTATCCTTTCTTGTATCTCAGATTACCATTCTTTTCTGATTTTTTCAAAATCAATCTTTTTGCCGACTTTTTTCCAGACCGTTACAAAAATAATCAATTCTACAATAGTTTGTATCACATAAGTAATCACAATTTCCATACCTGCATCAGCATCTACATACCCCCCGACAGGTGTTTCAGAGACAACAATGTTGTCAGAAAATGAAGCCAGGAAATCATATCCGCCGTGTACTACTGCACATGCCCAGATATTGCGGGTTCTCCAGTACATGATAAGAAGATTCAACCCGAATATGCCACAACTGAGGGCTTTCAGTACTGCCTGTGCGATTGTTATAGGAGTATTGATTTCCCCCCGGATAAAAGAACCAAACACATGTACAAAACCAAAAATAAAGCTTGTGATAATTGCAGAAATCAGGAAAATATGTTTTGTCTTTCTGAACTGATAAATCAGTCCGTCGTTGATGACCGCCCGGAACAGCAATTCTTCAAACAGCCCTACAGAAAGCATAGTAAAGAAATCTACCAGAAATCTGACAGGCCAGTCACTGTAGACTGGTGTGTTCTCCGGGTCAACTATCAGCATGAGAAGTCCCAGACCACCAAGCAAAAACGCTGTAATCCAATAAACAGACAAAACTTTTACAACATATCCGGTAGAGCCGAAATAATCCTGTAATGCTTTGTCTCCAGAAATCAAAAACAAAAATACACCACATGTGGAAGAAAGTAACAGTCGAAGCATAAATTCTCCGATAGGACTTTCACTTCCGTCAAGTGTCTGAATACTTGCCATGCTGAAAATCAACGCCAGCACAGCACAAAGCAGCGGCTGCTTTTTTAGAAAATTGATTAAATATTTCATGATAATCCTATAATCGCCCTTTCAGTATTTTAAGAAACAGACATACTGTTTCCAAATGCTCTCCGGTAAGCCGTCAGGGCTGCCGGAAGCAACAGCAGCAACAAAGGAATATCCGCACCAAGTTCAATTATATTTTTCATCAGTCTTGCCGGAATTGCCACGGTCAGAGCCTGTTCCGGAATAAAGCCGTAATGCATGTTGAGAAACGTATTCAGACAAAGATTAATAATCATTACGTCCAGCAGTCTTGCGATAATTGCACGAATTATCAGTGAGACATGTTCATTCAGTCCGAATACCTGAAAATGTTCCTGTTTCCGGTACAGGCAGATGCCGTAAATAAAACCCTGCAATCCTGCAACCAGTGTATAGACCGGTAAAAATGCCCCCTGCGGAAATGCAATATATCCGACAATGTCACAGATTAACCCCGCAGAAAATCCCATTACAGGCCCTGTCAGCATACCAATGACTGCAATTGCCAGAAATGCAAAATTCAGTTTGGAACTTGCCAGCGGAATTGTAAATTTTTCGAGAATCATCGAGACTGCAATAAACATACCCGTCACAGTTAATGCACGGATATCCTTAAATTCTTTTGCTGATTTTGTAAACATGATAAGATACCTCCTTTCCCGCATGATGACAAACATACAAGAAAAAGAGGTATTACTATCTGATTTTTCATGTCATGCCATACGAAGCGGGATGCGAAGTCTGTACCGCAAGACAGTTGTCTTTTCGTCCGGCTGACAACTCCCCGTTCAGCCGACACTTGACGCACAGACTTCTACTCTGTGTATGAAACTTAAAAATTAATAAGCAGTTGCTTCCAGAATGTCATATCTCTGGTCAATAAACGGCTTTTTCATAGCAAGACCTTCCTGAAGGTCAATATCATAAACTTTGCCGTCTTTCAGACCAACGATTCTGTTGCCGATGCCCTGTTCCAGAAGTTCGACTGCATGATAGCCCATTTCTGTTGCAACGACACGGTCACGGAGTGTCGGAGAACCGCCACGCTGTACATGTCCCAGAATTGTAGCACGGGATTCCACACCAGTCATTTCCTGAATTTCTCTTGCAATATTTTCCGTCTGCCCTACGCCCTCAGAAACGACAAGAATAAAATGATGCTTGCCGCCTTTTTCGCTCATGGTTTTTGTCATGTTCTTGGCAATTTCATTCAGGTCATAGGGACGTTCCAGTGTGATAGCGGCTTCTGCACCGACAGCCATAGCCACATTGACAGCAATAAAGCCGGCACGTCTGCCCATCACTTCTACAACAGAGCATCTGTCATGGGACTGTGTTGTATCACGAAGCTTGTCAATCATTTCCATAGCAGTATTCATGGCTGTATCATAGCCGATAGTATATTCTGTACACTGAATGTCATTGTCAATTGTGCCGGGAATACCAATACAGGGAATGCCGACACTGGACAGGTCGCCAGCACCACGGAATGAACCGTCACCGCCAATGACAACCAGACCTTCCAGACCAATGTCCTGGCAGACTTCCTTGCCTTTAAGTACACCTTCCATATTGCGGAATTCAGGGCATCTTGCTGTATACAGGCAAGTACCGCCACGCTGAATAATGCCGGAAACTGTTCT
>DJXC01000120.1:2811-5772 GCA_002449575.1 Ruminococcus sp. UBA7014 | reverse complement strand
TTCATGCTTCTGCCCTGTCTGTCGGATAGTGATAGGTAATTCTCTGATATTATCTCGGAATTTTCCCCCACTTCACACCGGACATGCGACTTTCACCGCATCCGGCGTTCCATCGAAATAATGGTATATTTTGCTTAATCAGTCTACCAAAATTGACTCATCTTTTTGTTTCAAATAGGAGAATTATGGGCTTTTTCACGGAGAATGTTAATTTTGTTCAGAGTACTTTTATCAGGTTTCAGTATGGAAAGATACTTGTTGATTGTTTCAGGGGTCACAGCATGGATTAAAATATGCACACTGTTGAGAACAAGCATCAGATTGCTGTATTTATCACTGCCCCCATACTTTTTAGGAATGATATGATGACAGTGTATTTCCTCACTGCAAGTAAATTCTTTTCCTGTTACAGCGCATTTGCCCCACTGAGCAGAGAACAGAGAAATTCTGTTATCTGTATATTCCACACTTCTGTCAGGTGATGAATTTTTCATCAGTTCTGTCAAAATTGACATATTTATCTTTAGATTTGTGTGGACTGTTTTTCGTCCTTCCGGGGTATAGATGCTTATGTTTTTTCCTTGTAGTGCAGGCTGATTCCTGACAAATCCAATCGGATAAACTGGCTCTTCTGAACCTGCAAGAAAACGGAGCATTTTAGATTTGCCGTACCGTTGTTGTTCAATCGCTGTCAGTTTACGCCCTTTTTTCACAAGACGCATTCCTCTTTGAGAGGTCAGACGGTTAGTTAATGTTGTCATTACGGCATGTTGTAAAATTCTGCAATCTGCGGAGATGAGTGTTGCAGGACTATAATAGTTCTGTATTCCCATCACCATGCTGTTGTATAGCATTGCTTCATATGCTTCTGTTGACTTATCAGGCGGTTTTGCTATTTTATGAGCCTGTTTCGTCAACTTTTCTCTTGCGTTTTTCAAGGCTTTGTCGCCCATGTGGGAAGCTACCTTGTATCTGCCATTCCCTTTACTGGATAATCTGGTTTTAAAACCAAGAAATTCCGTGTATCGTTTTCGTGCATTCACGATTTTTGTCTTTTCTGGAGATACCTCCAGCTTCAGTCTGTCTTTCAACCAAAGTGTTACAGCGGTAAGGATATTATGAGCATCTGTTTTGTTTCTGCACAATATGCGGAAATCATCAGCATAGCGCACAATGAACATTTCTTTTAGTCCGGTTTGGCGCATAATCTGATATCCGTAGCCCTTGTTGATTTGTCCTTTGTAAACATGAGCATATTTTTCCACATTGGGATTGCTCTCCCACTGGCTTTCTATCCAGCGGTCAAGCTCATTCAGCACAATATTTGCCAATATGGGGGAAATAATACCTCCCTGAGGTGTTCCCTTTTCTGGTTTTATCAGTGTTCCGTCAGGCATTCTGACAGGAGCTTTTAGAATTTGCTGAATGACATATAACAGTTGCTTATCGTGAATACCGAGAGTCCAGATTTGTTTCAGGAGCTTTTTGTGGTTTACATTGTCAAAAAATCCTTTGATGTCAAATTCAATTACATAGTGCAGATTTGCATTTTGCAGAAGAAAATTCATTCTGCCGACTGCATCCCTTGCACTTCTGTTTGGTCGAAAACCATAGCTTCTGTTTGAAAATTTCGCTTCACAAATTGGCTCTATCACTTGTTTGATACATTGTTGTATCAGCCTGTCCCACATACATGGAATCCCTAAAGGACGTGTTTTAGTGGGGTCAGACTGCTTTGGAATTTCTTTTCTCCTTACGGGTTTGGGTCTGTATCCGTGTTTACTGCCCTGTACTATATATCGAATTTTTTCTGCTACTTTATCCGGCGGTAATTTTCCTATTTCATTTATGGTAACTCCATCAGTTCCCGGCGTTTTGCTTCCTTTATTTGTTTTGATATTCCGGTATGCAAGCAGTATATTTTCCCTGCTGAGAATCAGTGGCATCAGGGAAGTAAAAATTTCTCCCTGTTCACTCTGCTGATACAGCATTTCAAATGTTTCCTGCAATCCATAATATTCGGAATGTCTCAAATTTTCGATACATAGCTGTTTATTTGATGATTTTGATTTTGGCATAAGGCATCACTCTCCTTTCTTGGGAAAGCGTCCCTTTTTGTCATACTCGAATCCTTATTCGACTGAATAGCAATTTTATCATTATTCCGACTAAAGCCCATTCCTCCACGTTCATTACAAACGCTTCTTCGGTTCGAGCTTCGCTTTTCAGCACAGGTTCTGTGGCTTATATGTTTCGTCCACATATTGCATTGCAACCCTGTACCTTTCCTTGTTCCGGCACTTTTATCTGTTCATATATCCTTAGGTGTCTGCTCTGAGCCTGTCAGCTTGTCTGCACCTGTAATGCAGAACGGTCTTTCATAGGATCGATTTTTACTTAACCGCACTAACTGCCATTCAAGGCATTTTCACATTTCTATGAAATCTACTTTTAGACCCGTACATTCACAAATTCGTCAGTCCATCATTGGACATTCTCACCATAGATATTTTATAGACTCCCGACGTGTCACATACACATTCCACCTCTGGAACGCTTTCGTTGACAGGAAATCCTGCCAATGCGGTATGCTTCCGCCGACTTTACCGAGCTTCTGACAAACACAGTTTCCCATAATTGCCAGTCGGAGTATCAGAGTGTGCGTTTCAGGGCGTTACCCCATCATTCCACACATCAAAGTACCAGTTCACAAAATAAATTTTGTGCCTAATCTTTTCAATCAGGAACAAGTCGCACCAATCCAATAGTACGAGAAATCGCCGAAAGCAATGGGTTTCTGGTTTGCGGCAAGTGCAGGCGCATACACGGAAGTCACATACGGACGGTTCAGAATGGTGTCCGGCTGACCGACGGTCACGCTGGGCTGCCAGATATAATTTCCGGTGGAATCCTTGAGCTTGCGAAGAACCTTGATGGTCTGTTCGTTCATAATCCACACAG
>DJXC01000120.1:876-2737 GCA_002449575.1 Ruminococcus sp. UBA7014 | reverse complement strand
TAATCCACACAGCCTTTTTGCGGTAGGGACTTTTCAGTGAATAGAACAGTTCAATCACGTCATCAAAAGTAATGGTTGTACCTGCGGTTGCACCGACTTCCGCACCGCCTGTCGCACTGAAAATACCAGTCGGCTTGCCCTTGCCATCACCAATAAGGAATGCTTCTTCTTCCTTTGTGCCGATTCTTCTTGCGAATTCCTTAGCGATGTATGCAGGGAGGTCAAAGACAGAATCGTTGAGCAGTTCTTCAGAAATCTTGATAGCTGTGCCAACCTTGTAAGCAGACAGCGAAATCTGACCGAAAGCATCATCGGAAAGGGAATAAGATTCTTCCTCTTCGAGCCACGCCGCTTCACCTTTTTGTGTAATCACGGGAATTTTGCGGTCTCCATTAGAAGTCTGAATGCGGGTTGCAAGCGGACGGAATACATTTTCTTCTTCGAGGGCTTCAATCAGCTTTTTCTCAAATTCATCCGGCACAAGATAGCCGCCTTCGGAATCCGTGCCGACCTGTAAATCATTTCTGACATCAATCCAGTTTCTGTTGCGGATGTTGTTCCAGAAAGCCGCCTTGTATTCGTCTGTCGCAGTTGAGGACTTTTCAGGTACAGTCACATGAGTGCCGGGAGTTGTCACAACGGGCTGTGTGGTGGCGGCATTCATTTTCTGACTGATTTTTTCGAGACGTTCCAGACGGTCGATTTCAGCAGTGAGGTCAAGAATCTGCTTTTCCATAGCATCATAAGTCTTGCTGTCTTCTTCGGAAAGAACACCGCTGTCATTACGCTTGGAATCAAGAAATGTTCTTGCATCGTCCCAGAGTTTCGCTCTTTTTTCCATAAGTTCCTGAATGGTCATGATAAATTCCTCCTATCAGTGTTTCAAAAGTTTCAGCCTTTTTTCAAGCTGGTCAATGGGTGTGCCTTTGGTAGGCTTGTACAGTGCGGACAGTTTCTGCATCAGGCTGTCCATTGTTTTTGCCGAAGAATAGGACATGGCGGTCAGATTCCGTTCTTTCTTTTCCGGCTCGTCCTCTTCCTCATTGGGTGTATCTTCTTCCGGAGTGTCCTGTTCGGGTTCTTCTTCCGGTTCAGATTCAGGCTTTTTCTGCGGTTCATTCTTAGCAAACAGAATCCCGTCCACAAAGCCGAGATTCAGGGCTTTTTTGGCATTAAGCCACGTTTCTTCGTCCATCATGTGTGCGATTTTGGCACGGCTCAGATGAGATTTCTCTTCATAAGCGTTGATAATGGACTCTTTGACTTCGTCAAGAAGTTCAATTGCCTTTTCCATATCAGCCTTGTTGCCCATAGCGATTGTGGCGGGATTATGACACATCAGCATACCTGTCGGAGAAATCAAAGTTTCATCTCCTGCCATAGCCACCACAGAAGCGGCACTCGCAGCAATACCATCAATTTTGACTGTGACCTTGCCTTTGTGATTGCGGAGCATCGTATAAATCTGCGATGCCGCAAAAACGTCACCGCCCGGACTATTCAACCAGACAGTCAGATTTCCGCTGATTTTAGCCAGTTCATCACGGAAAATTGCCGGAGTGATTTCATCTCCGTACCATGTATCTTCAGAGATAGGACCGTTAAAAATCAGCTCTGTTTCATTGGTTTCTTCGTTTTTTACCCAGTTCCAGAATTTTTTGCTCATTCTGAATCAGCCTCCTTTTCATAATTTACACCGATGTAATCGAGGACTTTTCCCAAGCCTAAGCCGTTTTTATCCGGCTGCCAGATGCCGTCCACTTCCGCACCGCCGTGAATGCAGTAATCATAAATTTTCGGGTGCGTTTCTGCTAATTTCTGAAATCTGTTAGGCTGTTTTTCGAGGTGACAGCCGAACATA
>DJXC01000120.1:0-810 GCA_002449575.1 Ruminococcus sp. UBA7014 | reverse complement strand
CGAACATACAGAACATACAGCCCGTTCGCTGTGCGCCTGTGGTGTAGTATTTTCCACTCTCGTCCTGCAAAATATCACCGTATACCGAAGCATATGGGACTTTGTATTTCACCAGATATTCGAGAACATCCTGCTCCGTCCAGAAAGACATCGGCTGTGACATTGGTCGTTTGGCATCAAAAGCGTTACAGCCGTGAATCAGCCAGTGTTCCTTTCGTAAACGGCTTTCAGAAGCCATTGTCGCTACAATTGGCACTCTGCCTGTCTTTTTTTCGTACTGTTTCAGCGGATTTTTCTTCATCACTGTACAGCATTCAGAACTGCAATTGAACGGAGCATCTAACAGAAACTTCCATTTTTCACAGTTGAACTGGCTCTTGTTGCCGTTTTTATCAACTGCAAGTCCGCAGAGTTTCAGATAATCGCCGTGAGTGGCTTCACGCCCCTCAGCGACAGCCTTTTTCGCATACTGCACACGCCTGCTGACTTCCTTGGAAACAACAGGGTAGCCGTATTTTTCGATGACCTGCCGGAAGTTCATCTTCGGACGGAGAATCGTCACATTGCCGAAACTCCGGACAAAATCATTGATTTCAGGATATTCAAGCCCAGTATTGACATACACAGCCGGAATATCAGAAAGATAAGGAATACTGCGGATAATATGCAAAAGTGTACAACTGTCTTTTCCACCGCTGAATGAGCAGTACACGTCACCGTCATAATGATTGTACCAGTCCAGCAGTCTACGCTGAGTCATCACAAGTTTGATTTCCAGCGGAAGTGACTGCATCTGATACAAGTCACTGA
>DJXC01000168.1 GCA_002449575.1 Ruminococcus sp. UBA7014 | reverse complement strand
TCCAGACCGAATTTCTTTGCCATTTCAACAATGCCGAACAAATGTGTCATATGGCTGTGAACGCCGCCCGGAGACAGCAGCCCCATCACATGCAGAGCAGAATTGTTATTCTTAGCGTTTTCCATAGAGTGAACAAGAGCCGGATTCTGGAAGAAATCACCGTCTTCGATAGACTTGGAAATCTTTACTAACATCTGATAGACGATTCTGCCTGCGCCGATGTTGGTGTGACCGACTTCAGAATTACCCATCTGACCGTCAGGCAGACCGACACAAAGACCAGATGCACCAATGATAGTATTGGGGCATTCTTTCAGATATTTATCAAGATTAGGCGTTTTTGCTGCCATGATAGCATTACCGTAAGAATCCGGATTATAGCCGAAGCCATCCATAATAATCAAAGCAACTGGTTTTTTTGACATGAAAATCAACCTTTCTCATTAAATTCAAAATAAGGGAGACTAGAAAGTCTCCCTTTCAAGTGATTTCAGAAATCAGCCTGCAATTGCAGCCTGTACAATTGTATTAAAGTCTTCAGCTTTCAGGGAAGCACCGCCGATAAGACCGCCGTCAATGTCAGGTTTTGCAAGCAATTCAGCAGCATTCTTGGCATTCATAGAACCGCCGTACTGAATGGTAACAGCATCAGCAGTTTCTGTATCATAGAGCTTGGCAAGCTGCGCACGGATGAATGCACATACTTCCTGCGCCTGGTCAGGGGTAGCAGTCAGACCTGTGCCGATAGCCCATACAGGTTCGTAAGCAATCACAACCTTCTTGACATCTTCCTTGGAAACTGCCCAGAGGTCAAGTTTAATCTGACGAGCAATCACTTCTTCTGTGATATTGCATTCACGTTCCCACTTGAGTTCGCCAACGCATACAATCGGCTTGAGACCGGCAGCCAGAGCGGCAGCAGTTCTCTTGTTGACAGTTTCGTCAGTTTCGCCGAAATACTGTCTTCTTTCAGAGTGACCGATAACAACGTATTCCACGCCGATTTCTGTCAGCATATCAGCAGAAATTTCACCGGTGAATGCGCCAGATTTTTCAAAATGAACATTTTCAGCACCAACTTTGACATTAGAACCGGCTGTTGCATTGACAGCAGTTTCCAGATTGGTAAACGGTACACAAGCGATAACTTCAATCTTGCCTTCTGCATTGGCAACAAGGGGCTTGATAGCTTCTAATAATTCTTTGGCTTCCGGTCTGGTCTTGTTCATTTTCCAGTTTCCGGCAATAATAGCCTTTCTTACATTCTTGTTCATGGGAAAATCACCTCAAAAAATTTTATTTATAATATTATAATGATGCTCTTATTTGGAGAGCAGCATTTTTTTCAGAAGAATCAGGTCATAGATGTTTACGTTTCCGTCATGATTCAGGTCAGCTGCTTCCCACTGTTCCTTGCTGAATACTTCGGAAGAGTGCAGATATTTTTGCAGACTCACAGCATCCAGAGTCGAAACCGAGTTGTCCTGATTAATATCTCCGGCAACTGACAGCCACTTGAATATAGGGAAACCGTCATTCTGTGAAGCAGATGCACTGACAAGCAAACCATCCGGCATGATAACAGCAGCAGATTTTTTCAGTTCTTCTTCGCTGAGTTTCTGAATGTCACTGCTGGTCATATCACTGAGCGCAAGGGGATTCACAGAAGAAAGATAATAGCAGTTCTGATAGGAAACAGTATTTTTAGTGACAGCATTTTTGTCCTGAAGATTATGTGTACCTGTAATCGCACCAGAAGAAGCACCAGTCACTGTTCCGGCAGAATAACAATTGAAAATTTGTCCGTTTACAGCAGTATCTGCATTTCCGGTCAGGATACAGCCACAGATGCCGCCGGCAGAATCACCTTCTACACTGACAACAGCGTTGGAATAACAGTTCAGAATAGTACCACCGCCCTGAATTTTTCCAGTAATACCACCGACTAAGGAAGTACCATTGACAATACCGCTGAATGTACATGCTTTCACAACAGCACCATAACCCATTTCGCCGACAATTCCGCCTGCACAGTTAGTGCCGGAAATACTGCCTGTAACTGCAAGATTGCAGATTTTGGCAGAAGCATTGATTCTGCCGAACAGTCCGCTGTAGTTGGAAGTCTGCTTGACATAAAGATTATAAATCTGATGATTGTTGCCGTCATAAATACCATTGAAAGCATTGTTACTGTTAAATGTATCTGTTGTGCCTTCTTTGTAGAAACAGCCAATCGGAGTCCATACTTCATTATTCAGGTCAATATCTGCCGTCTGCTGATAGCAGAGTGTATTATAAACCGGATAACGGTCATGATTCAGCAGATTTGCCAGCATTTCAAGGTTTTCCTTGTTCTGAATCAGATATGGTTCTTCCGGAGTGCCTTTGCCTGCAAACGGTTCAGAAACGGTGACTTCATAAGAAGCTTTCTTTGTCACACCGTCTGATGTAAAGGAGACTGTCACGGACTGTTTGCCTGTTTTAGAGAAATCTGCTTCGGCAGTGAAACCGGAAGTCACTTTCTGGGAAGTGCCGTCACTGTAATTGGCAGTTACAGTATAATCAGATGCCTGTAAGGTTTCATATTTCAGGTATTCTGTTTTAGAAGCAGAAACAGTGATATCTTTCAGTTGTTTGTCAGCATTTTCAAGTGTCCATATCTGTGCAGCTGCGCTTGTATTGGTTTTCAGCAGGACATTAGAGCCGCTTGCTGTCAGAACACAGTCCGGAGCAGAAGCACTATAAATCAAGTAGCCACTGCCGCTTTTTTTGAATTGAAACAACTGTGTGCCGTCAGTATTTTTTGTGTACAGTGTAATTTTAGTGCCATCGCCGGGCGTATCAGAATAGGGATTCAAGACATAGGATTTATTCAGCAAAGAAATCAGATAATAACCGTTTGTTTTTGAGCCGGAAGCATAAAATTTGAAAGCATTGGTATCTTTTTTTGCTGCCAGAACAGCTGCCTGTCCGTCAGCAGCTTTTGCACCGCTGATAGTCAGATATGTTCCTGTTGAAGCATTTTTCAGATAATAATTGCCCTGTGTAATGGCATCATATGACGGAGCAGGTGTATCTTTAAAATTGGGTCTGATATAGCAGGTAACATAGGAAGCATTACGGGTATATTTGGCTGCTGCTTCGCCGTTGCCGCCTCTTGTTTCTACCGTTGTCAGGTTAGAACCGTTTACGGCAGCAACAATGCCGATATGTCCGTATTGATTCAGTGTATAACCGTCATTGATTTTTGTATTTCCAGCCCATACACAGATATCACCCGGCTGCGGATTGGAAGTCACACGCTTCCAGCCGGAGGGAAGTGTATTTTTCTGATAGTCCGTTGCATTGCCGGCAACAGTTGTACCGACCAGATATTTGTAATATGCCAGAATCAGGTCAACACACTGACATCCAAACGAGCCATCAACATCCACATGCCAGCTTTCATTTGCACGGGCAATCGCCCAGCTTGCACCCTGTGCAGCGGTATAACTGGAAGCAGCAGCATTTGCTGTTATCTGCACTTCCGGAACATGTATTGAAAAGGGTACGTAAGTCAGCAGCATTGCAGAACAAAGCAGACCTGCAACGTTTTTTCTGATAATAGATTTCATTTCTAAAACCCTTTCGTCATGAATTTTCTGTAATCTAATTAATTACAATATGATTCTGAATATATCCGAACTGCTGGAGAATTTTATTATTTTCCACATCAGCAAGAATAACACTTCTTTTCGGTACACCGCAGAACAGAGCATATCTGCTGACAGCTTCTGTAAAATTATCAAAGCGTTCTGTCACACAGGTGACATTTTCGCCATTGTCTACAACATCTGTATAGCAGACAATATATTTTGTTTCATTCATAATGATAAAACCTCAATTTCAGTATATCCCTGCCAAAACAGCAGGGATATACAGCAGGAATTTATTTTACTTTTCAGCAATCACAGCAACACCGGGCAGAACCTTTCCTTCGAGATATTCGAGGGAAGCACCGCCGCCGGTGGAAATGTGGCTGATTTTGTCAGCAAAGCCAAGCTTCTTGACAGCCGCTGCGGAGTCGCCGCCGCCTACAATTGTAGTAGCATCAGTTTCAGCAAGTGCCTGTGCAACTGCAATTGTACCCTTTGCCAGAGTCGGATTTTCAAAGACACCCATAGGACCATTCCATACAACAGTCTTTGCTGTCTTGACAGCATCAGCAAACAGAGCCTGTGTCTTTTCGCCAATATCCAGACCCATCTTATCAGCCGG